>JAKDLQ010000008.1 GCA_030452775.1 Micrococcales bacterium
AGTGGCCTCGCCATCCACACCCCCTCGACTCGAGTGGCCTCGCCATCCACACCCCATGTCGGAGACAGACTGCGTCTTGGGGCGACTAGCCTCCAGGTCATGCGTGACACACGCGGTGAGGACTATGCCAAGCGACTGCAGACCAAGGAGGGTGCCCGCTGGAAGAAGCTGCTGAACGTCCAAGCGCCCTATCAATGGAACCTGCGTCGCCAGGAGCTCGGACGCACCTTGGATGTGGGTTGTGGTATCGGCAGGAACTTGGCGACCCTGGCGCCGGGGTCGGTAGGGGTGGACCACAACGCCGCCTCGATCGCGATCGCCCGTTCGCGTGGGCTCGACGCGCTGACAACCCAGGAGTGGGAGGAGTCCCAGCTCAATGCGCCGGGGTCGTTCGATGGCATGCTGCTTGCCCACGTGATCGAGCACATGGATCCCGCGAGCGGCGAGGAGGTCGTCCGGTCCTACCTGCCTTCGCTCAAGCCGGGCGGCAAGGTGCTCTTTGTCTGCCCCCAGGAGCGCGGCTACGCCTCAGACCCCACGCACGTGAGGTGGACCACCGGCGAGGACCTCGAGAGGCTGGCCCGCTCTGTCGGGCTGACGCCACGTCCGTGGCGCAGTTTTCCGTTCCCGCGAGCCGCCGGAAAGGTGTTCATCTACAACGAGTTCAACGTTTTGGCGACCAAGCCCGGCTGAGCCGAGCCCTACGGGGACGGCCGGACGACTATAGTCCGGGGATGCGCGCTCGATCGTGCCGACGCGTGAGTCGAGTGGCAGCAGCCATCCACAAACTCCAACGAGGCCGGGGCTGTCACCGGGCTGGGGTCTGAGCCACCGTGTCGAGGATGGCGGCGACGGCGGCGTTGGCTCTGGCCCACAGCGAGGCGTGCTGCGTCGTCCACCGCACGAGATGCTCGGGTGAAGGCGGGGTGTCCGGCTCGGCCACCCGGGCGAGGGCCAGATCCATGGCTTCGGCAACCGCGGCCGGATCGTGGTCGACGCCCCAGCCGAGTCCATCGTCGGTGACCAGCCGTCGTGCCGCGCCGGCACCAGCAAAGATCACAGGCGTGCCGCACGCCGTCGCGGCGTAGATCTTGGTCGGCCGGGCGAAGTCGTAGCCGAGGCCCGGCCGGATCGAGACCAGGGCTGCAGCGGCTCCACGAAGCCACGAGGCTGCGACCTCAGGAGGCTGAATGCCGAGGAAGTCGACAGCGCCCGGGGCGAGGCGTTGGGCGCAGTCGCGGAGGGCGGCGAGCTCGCTGCCCTGTCCAAGGAAGACCGCCCGTCCTGGGCTCCCTCGTGACCGATGCGCCGAAAGGCCCTCGATGAAGACCTCGGCCCCCTGCCACTCGGACATCGTTCCGGTGTAGACGAAATAGGGTTCCGTCGCCGATGCACTGGGCCCGTCAGGCTTGAAGAGATCGGTATCGACGCCGTTGCCGACGACAGTGACCCGGGCCGCGTCCACACCCAAGGCATCGACCCGCGAGGCCACCTCCTCGGAGACGGCGAGGACGCGCGTGGCTCCCCGCATTGCCCACGACTCGAGTCGGCGTAGCAGGGCGACGAGCGGCGCGGGCGCACCGGCCGATCCAGCCGCCTCGGACCAGATGTCGGCGGCGTAGTAGAGATACGGCCGTCGCCGCAGCCCAGCAACGACACGGACGACGGCCCCAGTGGTCGGTGGCGGTTCAGCGACGTAGAGGTCCGGTCGCGGTGCGCAGACCAGCCGCGCGGCAAGGGGGAGGTCGTAACTGAGGTAGTGCAGGTACCCGCGGATGTTGCCGTTGTCATCGCGCAGCGCCGGCCAGCGGTGAACGCGCAGGGTTCCGTCGGTGATCGGGGGCGAACATCCAGGGGGTGTACCAGGGGGTGTAGTCGTCACGACGTCGACGGCGAGCCCGGCATCGGCGAAGGCGTCGGCGAGCGCTCGTAGCCGGAAGGCGGCAGCGGCGACCTCGGGCGAGAAGAGCCGCGATGCGACCGTGACCCGGTGCAGTCTCCGGCGTGGTCCGTCTCCCGTCACGGCTCCAGACCCTACCCGCCGCCGCGGGCAGGTCGGGCCTGTGGACGAGGAGGCCACTCGATTCACGGGCTGTGGATGAGGAGGCCACTCGAGACGGGCTTGGGGCCGCCGGTTGGTCGGGCCTGTGGATGACGGGGCCACTCGTGACAGGCTTGGGGCCGCCGGTTGGTCGGGCCTGTGGATGACGGGGCCACTCGAGGGGGACGGGCTCAGTCACGAGTGGGCGGCGATGGCATCGACGGCACGGCCGGCAGCCTGCCCGTCGCCGTAGGGCGCCGCGTCGGTCGGCGCCGGATCGGGGCGCTCGATGAGCGATGCGAGATGGTCCGGGTCGGGGGCCAGGACGTTCCAGCCCAGATCCACCGTCTCGGTCCACTCGGTCTCCGCCCGCACGGTCGTGCACGGCACCCGGAGCAGGAAGGCCTCCTTCTGCAGGCCGCCGGAGTCGGTGATGACTCCCTCGGAGGCCATGACGGCGCGCACCATCTGGGGGTAGGGCAGCGGGTCGGCAGGTATGAGTGTCCCGGTCTGCAGCTCGATGCCGAACCCCGCGGCCCGGGCACGCAGCCGGGGGTGAGCGAGCAGCAGTGTCGGCACGTCCAGTGCCGCGAGTGCCGCAACGAGGCGGCGCAGCCGGTCCGGATCGTCGGTGTTGTCGGCGCGGTGCACCGTTGCGACGCGGAAGGCCTTGCCCCGCAGCGGCTCCGGCAACACCGGGTCGGTGTCGGCGACGGTGTCATGGACCTGGTGGAGGACATCGGTCATGACGTCGCCGACCACGACCGTCCGCCCGGCCAGGCCCTCGGCGCTCAGCTGCGCCAAGGCGCGAGTGGTCGGCGCGAGGCACAGGTCGGCGACGTGGTCGGTGACGATCCGGTTGTGCTCCTCGGGCATCCGCCGGTTGAAGGAGCGCAGACCGGCCTCGAGGTGCGCGACCCTGATGTGCATCTTCACCGCTGACAAGGCGCCTGCGATCGTGGAGTTGGTGTCGCCGTAGACGAGCACCCAGTCGGGAGAGTGCTGCTCGAGGACCTCGTCCATCTTGGCGAGCATCGCACCGGTCTGCCGCCCGTGCGAGGCCGATCCGACGGCGAGGTGGGTGTCGGGCTCGGGGATCCCCAGGTCTCGGAAGAAGACGTCGGACATGGCGACGTCGTAGTGCTGGCCGGTGTGCACGATGACGTGCTCGATCCCGCGCTGCCCCATGACCTTGCCCATCGGAGCGAGCTTGACGAACTGCGGGCGGGCGCCGACGACGCTGAGGATCCTCACGCTCGGTGACCCTACCTTGAGGGTGCGGTTCTCCCGAGCAGCGTTCCGGCTCAGCCCACTGCCGAACGATAGACCTCGAGCAGCCGCGGGACCCAAGGAGTCGCGACGTGCCGGGAGCGCACCCAGGCGGCACCTCCGAGAGCGGCCGCTGTCCCGCTCGGGTCAAGGACCGCCTGCCGTATGCCGCTCACCACCTCCTCGAGGTCGCCCTCGATCACCGGTGGCGTGCTCCCGTCGTCGGGGCGGGGGAGTCGGGCCCCGAGCGCAGCAGTGGGCACGCCGATCGCCATCGCCTCGAGTTCGCTCGTGGCGAGCACGGGCCGCGCCTGGCCAACCGACACGGTCGCTGCAGCGATGAGCTCGAGGAACGCCGGACGGGTGAGCCGGGGCATGAGATGGACCCCAGCGGCAGCAGCCGCGCCCGCCTTGGGACCCCAGTCCAGCCCGAGCAGCTTGGCATCCGGCAGGGCGGCGGTGAGCTCACGTGCCAGCTCGATATTGGCATCCGCGCCCTTGACGTCATCCCATCGGGACACGAACAGGATGCGCGCTGCTGCTCCCGACCCGGGATTGGAGGGCAGCGGCTCGTGTCTCGTCGGCAGCAGATCAAGGTCGAGCAGGATCGGCAGGTACTCAGCATCCTGCCGCGCCGAGACCGCAGCTTCGGCGGTGTCGAGGTTGGCATAGTAGACGTGCGCCGCGCCGTCGATGGCGCGCTGGATCTCGTCGTGGTACGCGGGGTCCTGCCACTGTTCCCGGATGTCGGTCCCGTGCAGGTGCAGCACATAGGGGCGGGTCGGTATCCCGCGCTCGCGCACGAGCCGCGCCGATGTCGCATAGTGGACGTGGACGACCTGCGCGCGGCGCAGGTGCAGCCACCGGCGGACAACATACGGCAGGTACTGGGCGCGGGCCGCCCATGGGTTGGCGGACACGGCTGCGGGCCGGACCCGCTCAGGTGGCAGGTAGTCCCACGCGAACCCTTGACGGGCCGCCTCGGTGACGATGGCCCGCCCGACGTTCGCGCAGTCGTTGAAGTGCAAGACCGCAGGTGAGCCGTCCGGCGTCTGGTCACGCAAGGCGCTGCACGATCGTCGCCGTCGGCCCGCCCAAGGCAACCGTCGTCGGGGCACCGTTGACGACGGCGAGATGGGGCGCGACGTGCCCACACTCGACGTCGGCGATGATCGGGATCTCCAGTATCCCCAGGGCATCTCGCACGGCATCACGCTGGGTGAAGCCCGGCCGGTCCGGCGCCGTCGTCCGCGACACGAGGACCCCGGTCGCGTGGTCGAACCAGCCGGCGAGGCGCATCGCATGCAGGGTCCGGCAGATGTCGTAGGCGCCCCACTCGCACACGTCGAGATAGACGACCAGTCCCTCCGGCGAACATTCACGGACGAAGGCCGGCACGTCGGCGAAACGGCTGCCCAGGAAGCCGACGGTCTCGACACATCCGCCGATGGCCCGACCCGAGAAGGTGGCCGGCTCCCCTTCGTGCCCGGGATCGATCCGGGCCCACGTCCCGACCGCGTCCAGGGTGTACTCGGAGACATCCGGGTGCTCCTCCCAGCGGTCCGAGCCGGAGGCGCGGTAGCGACCGGGGGAGTGCTGTGCCACGGTGGCGCCCCGCTCTGCCGTAGCGATATCGAGCCAGTGCCGGATGCCGCTGGGCTGGGTGTAGGGGGTCTCCATGAAGTTCTGCCCGTGGATCGTCGCGATCCCGGTCCGCACGGTCAACGGCGTCAACAGCGTCGAGGTGTCGGAGAAGCCGACGACCCATGTCGGGTCGGCCGCGGCGATCGCGTCGAAGTCGAGCAGGTCGAGCAGGTCGATGCCGGTCTCGCCACCCCAGGGCGGGATGACGGCCCGGACGGCGGGGTCGGTGAGCATCCGCATGAGCTCGTCAGCTCGCTCGTGCCTGGGTGCGCTCACGTGCGACGGCGTGCGTAGGCAGTCACCGAGTTCGACCTCGAAACCCCTGTCCCGCAGCGAGGCAGCGGCATGGTCGAGCCGGGGCCAGAGCGGGTCGGGCACGCCGGAGCTCGGGGCGGTCACGCCGATGCGATCACCCGGGGCCAGCGGGGCGGGGTAGCGGATGGAACCGGCCATGGAGCCCATGGTGCCAGCAGGCGGCGGCGCGGCGGCATACGGTCTGACGCCGAGGATCAGTGTGCGAGCGCTGCCTTGATGGGCTTCGCCATGTAGGGAGCCATCGAACGGGCATACGTGGCGGTGAGATGCGAGGCGTCGAAATACGTCACCACCGATCCGTTGCTCCCGCTGCACCGCTTCGGGGCGCAGACCAGGTCATCGAAGCTGACGGCCTCGATCCCGGGCAGGTCGACGTTGCGCACAGCCGTGGCGAGCGGGTCGTTGATGACCCATTTGTCGCGTGGGGCGGAGCACGCGTCGGGATCGGCCTGATGTTCGGCGAGGCAATCGGGGATGTTGGGGATCGTCCGCCCGGGGAAGGTCGGGTCCTTGAAGGCGAGAATATGCGTGCCGCCTCGCGCCCAGTCCCGAAGGTAGCTCTCGTAGCCGGTGACAGCCGCGGGACCGCTCCGGCTTCTGCTGAATCCCTCGATGCCGACGGACTGCCGCTCCGAGGTGATGACGAGGTCGTACTTCTTCCCCTTGGTCTGTTGCTTCGCCCACGCGCCCCATGTCTGGCAGTTGTCCGCCTCCTGCTCGGTGTCGAAGACCTGCCGAGCATCGGTGGCCGCGCATCGGGAGATGAGGTAGGTCGTGATCGTCCAAGCGTTGCGTTCGGCGAGGACCTGGAGAGCGGGGAGCCAGTGACCGGCGTGGGAGTTGCCCACCAAGGCGATCTGGACGGGGCCGTCGCCATAGGTGCAGGTGCGGTGGTCGGTGAACGGCGCGTTGGACCAGCAGTTGTCCTCGTAGGCGTCCGACTTGTCCGATGCGGCCAGCGCCGGTGCCGGGACCAGATTGCTTTCCTGCTTCACGGGGCAACGCATCGGCCCTTCCACGAGCGCGGCGGCTCCGAAGCAGTCATCTGCGGTCGCGGTCGCCGATGCCAGTTGTTGCCGCGCATCCTGTGTGAGGGAGGACACCTCGGCGATCTGGGCCGCACCGAAGCCAACCGTGATCGCCATGCCTGCGGCGGCGAGTTGGTAGCTGCGGCGCACTGGCGTCCCGCGCCGCGCGGTGCGGAACCGGTCCTCGACGTGAACCTTCGTCAGGCCCGCGAGGACGAGGGTGGCAACCACGATGGCCAGTTGGTCGATGATCCCCAGCGACCCGCCAGACACGTAGGGCAGCAGCACGATGAGCGGCCAGTGCCACAGATAGATGGAGTAGGAGACGTCGCCGACCCACTGGATCGGCCGCCAGCGGAAGATACCGGTGGGGGACAGGCGGCTCGTGGCGCCCGCCCAGATGACGAGCGCTGCTCCGACGACAGGAAGTGCGGCGGTGTAGCTGGGAAACGGGGTGGCGACCGTGTAGGTGAGTCCCGTTGCCACCATGGCCGCGCACCCCAGCCACGCCGCAGTGCTGCGGAGCCAGTGCCGGGCGCCCAGGGCAGCCATGGACGGGATGCTCGCGATCAGTCCTCCCAGGGCGAGCTCCCACATGCGGGTCGGCGTGATGAAGTAGGCGACCGCCGGGTCCACGGTTGTTCGCCAGATCGAGAATGCCAGGGAGGCCAGCAGAACCGCGAGGATGCCCCAGCGAGCCGGGCCGTTGCCCGGGCGCCCCGTGCGGCGGCTCCACCAGGCGCCGGCGGCGATGAGCAGCGGCCATACGATGTAGAACTGCTCCTCGACAGACAGCGACCAGTAGTGCTGGAGCGGGCTCGCGGCGTTGTCTTGCGCCAGGTAGTCGACCGACGTGTTCGCCAGGTGCCAGTTCTGGACGTAGAGCGTCGAGGCGATGACCTGGTGCGCGGTGTCGGCCCACATGGTCACCGGCGCCACAAGGCGGGTGGCCACCGCCGTGGCCGCGAGCACGAGGAGGGCAGCTGGCAGCAGGCGCCGGATTCGGCGCGCCCAGAAGCTCGCGAACCCGGCTCCGTCTCGTGGGGGCCGACTCAGCAGATGCGTCGTGATGAGGTAGCCGGAGATGACGAAGAACACATCGACGCCGATGAAGCCACCGGTGAGGGCATGCGGCCAGATGTGGTAGACGACGACCAGGCCAACGGCGACCGCCCGCAGGCCCTGAATGTCCGCTCGAAAGGGTGGCCGCGCTGCCGGTCCGCCCGGCGGTGCTGGGGCGGCCATGTGTGGTCTCCATTCCGATGCGTACTGGGGTAGATGTGTACTGCGGTGCCATGCCCGCACCTGGGATGGTGGCGCGTCGAATTTTCTCACATCGGGTCGGCGGGCTCGAAATCGCGTCGACTGCGGCAGCGAGGCCCGGCACCCACCGGCTAGTCCTCCCGATCCTCGTCCTCGGTCCCCTCTGCCGCGAGTCGCTCGTGGAAGGCGAGGTAGAGGTTGACGAGCGCGGACGGTGAACTGAGCGGCGAGTCGATGATCTGCTCGATCCGACGCAACCGATAGCGCACGGAGTTGGGGTGCAGGTAGAGGCGCGCCGCCGTGCGCTGGATGTCGAGCCCACATGCGAGGTAGGCGACGGCCGTGTCCACGAGATCGCTGTGGTCGAGCAGGTCGCCGAGCTGTTGGCGCGACTTGTCGGCGATCGCCTCGGCGCTGCGGCTCGACAGCAACCAGGTGGCGAGGTCGACATCCTCGAAGCGCACCACACAGCCGGTGACGGGCAGGTCGGAGCGTAGCCTCGTCGCCTTGGTCCCGGTCTGACGTCGGGCCAAGGTGCTGCGCAGAGCGGCGCGTCGCTGGGCCACCAGTGAGGCGCGGTGCGCGTCTCGGAAGCTACGCCTCCCGAGCGTGAGGTCGACGAACGGCTCGCTCACTCCGACGTGGTGTCCCTCGCCGAGCTTGTCGATCCACTCGTGGAGCACGGCACTGTCGGTCGCGATCCCGATCCATCCGGCTGGCTCTGGCGCGTCGCGCGTTCTGACGATGAGAGGCAGGGCGTTGGACTGAGCGTCCTCGACGAACTGGTCGAGGGTCGCGGGCACCGCGATGCCGCCCTTGGCCCGACCAGTCAGTTCGGTCGACACGAACGCACGCAGGGGGGCGTGCATCCGGAAACGGAAGGCGGCCAGGCGCTCCCAGAGGTTCGGGGCTTCGGCGGGTTCCACGACCGCCCCAAGGACGGTGAGCAGCTCGTTGGCCTCCGCGCGGGCTTCGGTTGCCTTGAGCGCGGTTGCCGCGCGGATCGCCCCGAGTAGCCGTTGCGCGGAGTCGAGCAGCGGCTCGGCGAGATCGTCGAGGACGTGGGCCTGCTGCGATCCGATGGCGATCCAGTAGCTCATCCCCTCGAGCACGATCGGCCGGGTCGCGACATGCCATCGCCCGACCAGGAAGCGTTGGCGCCGCGCCTCCCGGGCGCGAATCTCCGCCCAGATGAGGCGCGTCGGGCCACTGCCGGTCGACGCGACGGCCGTGCCGGCCTCGTCATAGACGATGGCGACGCCCTTGATGATGTGTCCGATCCGGTTGACCAGCGAGGTCAGGGGCTGCTGCGCCGACAATGACTGCAGCAGGTCGGTCTGGATCCAGAGGGCCCGCTTCGCCACGTAGGTCTCGGCCGCTACCAGAGAGCGGTTCACATAGCTCTCCACGGCGGCGAAGGGCACATCCGCAGCGACGGCGAGTAGCGTGAGCCCTGCGCCCCTCGCGGCGTCCACCAGGGCCTGCGGGACCTGCTCGAAGTTGACGCCGACCCCGAACGCGAGGCCAGCGGCCTTGGCGTGCTTGAGCTGATGGACGAGGGCGACCTGCGAAGCGGTGTCATCGTTGTCGAGGAACCGCAGACCGGTCGTCAGCAGGAGCCAGCCCGACTCCAGCCATCGATTGGGCTGCGAGATCTCCATCGTGTGGGCGCCGCGGACCCGCACGGTCAGGTCTCCCGGGACGAGGACCGTGAGCCCGAGCGTGCCGTTCTCGACGAGGCTCTCGAGGGTCAACTCCGGTGTGGATGCCACCATGGCATGGTCGCACTCTTGGCCGACACGACAAGAGACTGGGGCAATTCAGGTCGGCCGGACAATGCGCGGGTTGACGGCTTCGAGGATGGTTGCGCCATCAGCACGTGCGATGACGTGCGCCGAGCAAGGAGGTATCCGTGCCCCGACTCAGGGTTGCAGTCGATGTGGGTGGGACGTTCACCGACGTCTGCATCTTCGATGAAGACCACCAAGAGGTGCGCGTCACCAAGGTTCCATCCACCCCGGATGACCCGATGCGCGCCGTCATGTCGGGTGTCGAGCGAGGGAAGATCGACCTCGAGAACGTCACCCTCTTCTCGCACGGCACGACCGTCGCGACCAATGCGCTGATCACCCGCCGTTTCCCCAAGGCCGCCCTCGTCACGTCACGGGGTTTTCGAGACCTCATCGAGACCCGCGATGGGACCAAGGAGGATCTGTGGGACGCGTACAAGGACGTGAGCGGTCCGTACATCCGCCGCCGTGACCGCTTCGAGGTCACCGAGCGCATCGGCTACACCGGTGAGGTCATCACCCCTCTCGATGAGGACGAGGCCCGGACGTTGACCGGGCTGCTCAAGGCCCGCGGCGTCGAGACGATAGCCATCTGCTTCATGAACTCCTACGTCAACCAGAAGCACGAGACGCGGATGCGGGAGATCATCGAGCAGGAGCTGCCCGGCGTGGCGGTCTGCACCTCCGCGGAGATCCTTCCCGAGATCTTCGAGTACGACCGGTTCAACACCACGGTGGCCAACGCGGTGCTGGCGCCGCTGGTCATGGGCTATGTCAATCGGCTCGAGGAGAGGCTCGCTGATGGCGGCTACACCGAGGACCTGCTCCTACTCCACTCCGGTGGCGGCTCCATGACACCACGGACCGTAGGTCAGTTCCCGGTGCGCCTCGCAGCGTCAGGCATCGCCGCGGGGGCCATCGCGGCCAAGCACGTCGCCAACCAGTGCGGCTACCGCAACGCGATCGGCCTGGATATGGGTGGCACCTCGACCGACATCTCCCTGGTACACGACGGTGAGCTGCGGGTCACCAAGCAGTGGCAGGTCGAGTACGGTCACCCGATCATCTTCCCGAGCATCGAGGTGCTGACCATCGGCGCCGGCGGCGGCTCGCTCGCCTGGCTCGACCCCGCGGGATCTCTGCGCAACGGACCACAATCCGCCGGGGCCGACCCGGGACCCGCCTGCTACGACACCGGCGGCCAGGACCCGACCAACACCGACGCCAACCTCTTCCTCGGCCGGCTCGGAACCAGCCTCGCAGGCGGCGCCAAGCAGCTTGACAGGAACCTGTCCGAGCAGGCCCTCGCGCAGATCGCCGAGCCGCTCGGGTTCTCCCTCGAGGAGGCTGCGGGAGCCATCGTCGAGGTGGCCAACGCCAACATGGCCGACGCCGTGCGCCTCGTCTCGATCCGTCGGGGCCTGGACCCGCGCGAGTTCGCGCTCATGGCGTTCGGAGGGGCCGGTGCGCTGCACGGGGCCGAGGTCGCCCGCGAACTGAGCATTCCGATCGTCATCGTCCCGGCGAACCCGGGTGTCACCTCGGCTCTAGGCTGCCTGCTCGTCGACGTCCGGCACGACCTTTCGGCCATGTACTCCAAGCTGTCAGGAGACATCACCGACGACGAGTTCGAGCGTGCCTACGCCGGCCTTGAGTCCGAGGCACTCGAGCGCCTCGCGAACGAGAACGTCGCGCCGGAGAACATCGTCCTACAGCGCTCGGTGTCCATGCGGTACATCGGGCAGTTTCGTTCGCTGACCGTCGAGGTGCCCCCCGGACCGAGCCCGCTCGCGAATGGGATCGCCAGGTTCCATGAGCAGCACGAGCAGGAGTTCGCGTTCCGGCGCGACGATACGCCGGTCGAGATCTACCAGATCGGCGTCGAGGCGATCGGCCTCACCCCCAAGCCCGACTTCGCCTACCAGGAGCCCCGCCCCCAGGGGCCGCCGTCCCCGGACGAGGTGCGTTGGGTGTGGTTCAGGACCACCGCGTGGGTTGACACCCCTGTCTACAACCGTGACGCGCTGCGCGCCGGCACGACGATCACGGGCCCGGCGATCATCTACCAGCTCGATTCGACCATCGTGGTGCCCCCGGACACGAGAGCCGTGGTCGACGGGTACCGCAACATCCACATTCACGTTCAGGAGTACTGAGATGACCGACACCATCCACCAGCGGCACCAGCGCAAGCTGGACCCCGTCACGTTCGAGGTGCTCAGGAACGCCTTCGCGACATCTGTCGACCTGATGTCCGAGCAGATCCTGCGCACCTGCTACTCGTTCGTGATCTATTCCCGGGACTTCAGCTCGGCGCTCTGCGATGCGCACGGCAACACCGTGGCTCAGGGCTCCGGCGACATCGCCGTCCACGTCGGCACGCTGCACTTCCAGGCCAAGGCGGTGTTGGCGGCATTCCCCGGAAAGATCCACCCGGGTGACGTCTTCGCGATCAACGACCCGTATCGCGGCGGCACCCACATGAATGACATCTCCTTCATCCGCCCCATCTTCATCGGCGATGAGCTGATCGCCTTCGCCCAGAACAAGGGCCACTGGGCCGACCTCGGCGGGACGGTCCCTGGCTCGTTCGACGTCACGGCCAAGGACTTCTTCAGCGAGGGCTTGCGGATCCCGCCGCTCAAGGTCTGGGATCGCGGTCAGTTCCGAGAGGACGTCGCACGGTTGCTTACTGAGAACACCCGCACTCCGGATGTCGGCCTGGGCGATCTGCACGCGCAGGCCACCGCCACCGCCGTGTGTGAGCGCGAGATGCACCGGCTCGTCGAGCGCTACGGCAAGGAGACCATCCTGCAGGCGATGCACGAGGTCCAGGACTACGTCGAGGACATCGTGCGCGCCAAGGTCACCGTCCTGCCCGACGGCGTCTGGGAGACCGTGGACTACATCGACTCCAACCCCGGCCATCCCGAGGGGCTGGTGCCGATCAAGATCAAGATGACCATCGAGGGCGACACCATCTACTACGACCTGAATGGCTCGGCTCCCGTGGTGGACACCTTCCTCAACAGCGGCTACGGCGCGACGTTCTCGGCGATCTACGCGGGGACGAAGACCTTCTTCCCCGAGATCCCGCTCAACTCCGGCTTCTACCGCGCCGTCCTCGCCGACCTCGGCCCCGAGGGCACCGTCGTCAATGCCGGCTGGCCGGTCGCCGTCACCGGGTTCTGCTCGGGCGTCTACGAGAAGGTGGTCAACGGGATCGTCGAGATCTGGTCGCAGATCATCCCGGACCGTGCCATGGCGTGCTCGTTCAACCTCGAGTACCTGCTGGTCGGAGGACGCGATGCCAGGTCCGAGGAGCGGCCGTTCTTCATGTGGTACGACTGGATGTCCGGCGGCTGGGGTGGCCGGCGGACCAAGGACGGGTCAAGTTGCACCGCGCCCACCTTCGGTGCGGGTCTGGCCACCCAGTCGATGGAGGGACAGGAGCGCCTGACCCCGGTCATCACGTCATGGAACCATCTCGTCACCGACTCCGGCGGCCCAGGGATGCACCGCGGTGGTCTGGGTGTCGAGAAGGGCGGCCAGATCACCGACGCCGAGAATGCCGTCGTATCCTACTGCTGTGACCGGGCCCGCTCGGTGCCCTTCGGCATCGAAGGTGGGCTGCCCTCGATCCCGCAGGGCGTCTGGCTCAACAAGGACACCGAGGACGAGAGGTTCCTCGGCGCCATCTTCTCCAACGTCGCAGTAGGCCCAGGGGACTCGTTCACCCGCCCTTCCGCCGGTGGTGGCGGGCTCGGCGACCCGCTGCTCCGCGAGACTCAGGCCGTCCTTGATGACGTCATCGACGGCTACGTGTCGATCGAGCGGGCCCGCAAGGACTATGGAGTGGTCATCAACGCGATCCGCCCCGAGCTCGACGAGTACGAGATCGACGATATCGGCACCAAACAGGCGCGCGAGGAGATCCGGACGAACCGGGCGCTTTGGATCGCCGAGGACCCGGAGTCGGTGGCCGCACGGTACCGGACTGGTGAGCTCGATCAGCTCGACCTGCTCAGACAGTACGCGGTCATCGTCGACTGGGGCACGGGGGAGTTCTTGCCTAACACGACCGCCGAGTTCCGTGCCAACCAGGCCCGCCGCGCCGTCTCATACTGGGTCTGACACTGGGGCTGCGGCGACGACTCACCACGGTCGCGCCGCGGCGGTTGCGGTGCCCGCGCCGCGCATGCGCCGCTGTGCAGGCGCGGCGCTGACGGACCAGGCAAGGAGAGGACAGTTCGCGTTTGCGCGCTGACCAGCACCACCGGCCGCGGCGAAGCGATCACCCCGCCGACTCTGTCGCCGATGACGACCCTTCGGCGGCTGGGGCGACTCAGATCTTGGCGGCGGCGAAGCCCTGCTCGAGGTCGGCGATGATGTCGTCGATGTGCTCGATGCCCACCGAGAGGCGCACCAGCCCGGGCGTGACACCGGCGGCGAGGCGATCCTCCTCGGGCCCCTGGGAATGGGTCGTCGAGGCCGGGTGGATGACGAGCGAGCGGACGTCACCGATGTTGGCGACGTGGCTGTGCAGCGTCAGCCCTTCGACGAACTTCTTTCCGGCATCGAGGCCGCCGGCGATCTCGAACGCGAGGACCGCCCCGGCGCCCCGAGGCACGTACTTCTGCGCGAGCTCGTGGTTGGGGTCGTCCGGCAGCGACGCCCAGACGACCTTCTCCACCTGGTCATGGCGCTGCAGGAAGGCGGCGACCTGGTGGGCGTTGGCGATGTGCCGCTCGACCCGCAGGCTGAGGGTCTCGATGCCCTGACCGATGAGGAAGGCGTTGAAGGGCGAGATCGCCGGGCCGAGGTCGCGCAGCAACTGCACGCGAGCCTTGAGGATGAAGGCGAGGTTGACGCCGAAGGCGCCGTCCTTGCCGAGATCCCGGGCGTAGACCAGGCCGTGGTAGCTCGGGTCGGGCTGGTTGTAGCTGGGGAAGCGCTCCGGGTCCGCGCCGAAGTCGAAGTTGCCCGAGTCGACGATGACGCCGGCTATCGAGTTGCCGTGGCCGCCGAGGTACTTCGTGGCGGCATGCACGACGATGTCGGCCCCGTACTCGATCGGGCGCAGCAGGTAGGGCGTCGCGACCGTGTTGTCGACGACGAGCGGCACACCCACCTCGTGAGCGACAGTCGCGATGGCCTCGATGTCGAGGATGTCGGACTTCGGGTTGGCGATGCTCTCGCCGAAGAGGAGTTTGGTGTTGGGCCGGGTCGCGGCGCGCCAGGCCTCCGGATCGGCGGTGTTCTCGACGAAGCTCACCTCGATGCCGAGCTTGGGCAGCGTGTGGGCGAAGAGGTTGACGGTTCCCCCGTAGAGCGCCGGGCTGGCGACGACGTGGTCACCGGCCTCGGCGATGTTGATGATCGCCAGGAACGTCGCCGACATCCCCGAGCTGAGGAGCAGCGCCCCGACACCGCCTTCGAGCGAGGCGATCCGCTTCTCCACCGCGTCCTGGGTGGGGTTCATGATCCGCGTGTAGATGTTGCCCGGCTCGGTGAGGGCAAAGAGGTTCTTCGCGTGGTCCGTGTCGTTGAAGACGTAGGACGTCGTCTGGTAGATCGGCAGGGCCCGGGCGCCGGTGGTGGGGTCGGCCTGCTCCTGGCCGACGTGGATCTGACGGGTCTCAAACGACCAGTTGGGGGTGTCGCTCACGATGCAATTCCAAATCTGCCGTGTCGGTCACCGAGCAGGCCCGGCGCACCGACGATCTCGGTGCGGAGAGGTCTCCGCGCTTGCCCATGGACGGCGTCCGCAGGCCAGGTCCTCACCCGGGGCACCCCACCGCGGTGGAGGGTTGCCGGCCAGCGAGCCGGGGCTTCGCGCTGGCACTCATGACCTGAGGCAGATCGTATGCCGCTGTGCCACGTCGTGGGACCGGGTGTCCTCATGCTGGACGCCCAGCCACGTCGAACGTTCGGTCGCAGGGGGAAGGGGCTCGGCGGCATACCCATCTCGACCGGCGGGTAACATCGGCGTCGTGACGAGCACCGACTTCGACCTGTTCACGACCAACGAGGATCACGATGCGCTTCGCGAGGCGGTCCGAGCCGTCGCCGAGGACAAGATCGCTCCCCATGCCGCGGCCGTGGACCACGACATGCGCTATCCGCAGGAGGCGCACGACGCGCTCGTCGCATCCGACTTCTTCGCCCCGCACGTGCCCGAGGAGTACGACGGGGTCGGGGCCGACGCGCTCGCTACCTGCATCGTCATCGAGGAGGTCGCCCGGGTGTGCGCCTCATCCTCGCTCATCCCGGCCGTCAACAAGCTCGGCTCGCTGCCGCTGATGCTGGCGGGGGGCGACGAGCTCAAGGCGAGATACTTGCCGCCACTGGCACGGGGGGAGTCGAGCTTCTCCTACGGCCTGTCCGAGCGTGAGGCGGGATCTGACACCGCCGCGATGAGGTGTCGCGCCACGGCTGACGGCGACGACTGGGTCCTTAGCGGTCAGAAGTCCTGGATCACCAACGCCGGAGTCTCCGACTACTACACCGTGCTCGCGGTCACCGACCCGCGCGGGCCCCGCGGCAACAATGTGTCGGCGTTCGTCGTCGAGAAGTCGGACGAGGGCTTCACCTTCGGGGAGAAGGAGCGCAAGCTCGGCATCAGGGGCAGCCCCACCCGCGAGCTGCACTTCGACCACGTCCGGATCCCGGGTGACCGGATCATCGGCACGGTCGGTGAGGGGCTCAAGATCGCCCTCCACACCCTCGATCACACCCGTATCACGATCGGCGCGCAGGCGATCGGCATCGCCCAGGGGGCGCTCGACGAGGCCATCGCCTACGTCAAGGACCGCAAGCAGTTCGGCCAGCGGATCGCCGACTTCCAGGGCATCCAGTTCATGCTCGCCGATATGGCGATGCAGCTCGAGGCCGCCCGCGCCATGGTCTACGTCGCGGCCGCCAGGTCCGAGCGTGATGACGCCGACCTGGCCTTCTTCGGGGCGGCGGCCAAGTGCTATGCCTCCGATGTCGCCATGAAGATCACCACCGACGCCGTCCAGCTGCTCGGCGGCGCCGGCTATACCCAGGACTTCCCGCTCGAGCGGATGATGCGCGATGCGAAGATCACCCAGATCTACGAGGGGACCAACCAGGTGCAGCGCATCGTCATGGCCCGGCATCTGCTCACGGACTGAGGCATGTGCCGCGGGACCCGGGTGCCCGCGGGTGCTGCCCCGGTGTGCCCCCGGGTCGAGGTAATCGGCCGCGCCCGGCCGCGAGGTTTTACCTCCACCGGACCTTGGTGTCATCGGGTCGAGGTAATCGCACGCGCCCGGCCGCGACGTTTACCTCCACCCAGGCGGGGGACCGCGAGTTTGTGCCTTCGGAATTCCGGAGTGCCAAGTAGGCTGTCGGGCGGCTCGACGTGATCTCGTGTACCGAGCCAAGCGGGATCCGTGACGGTGACATACAAGACGGCGGCACCCGTGAGGGTGACAGCTGAGACAGCGACATCCGAGACAGTGGCGGACGAAGGTGAGGATGCGTGGAGGCGACACCCCCGGTGAGCGTCATACTGCCCATCCTCAACGAGGAGCGGCACCTCGCCGACGCGGTCGCGATGATCCTCGCTCAGGACTACCCCGGATCACTCGAGGTGGTCCTCGCGCTCGGTCCGTCGACGGACCGCACCGACGAGGTCGCTGCCCGGCTCGCGGCGAGGGACCCACGCGTGCGGATCGTCTCCAACCCGAGCGGGCGCACGCCGGATGCGCTCAACGCGGCGATCGGCGCGTCGACGGGAGAGGTCATCGTCCGCGTCGACGGGCACGCCGAGATCCCGCTCGACTACGTGTCGACGGCGGTGAGCGAGCTCATCCGGGTCGGCGCCGACAACGTCGGCGGGGTCATGGATGCCCGGGGAAGCACCGACTTCGAGCGAGCGGTCGCGCGTGCGATGCGCAGCCCGATCGGGGTGGGCAACGCCGTCTTCCACACCGGAGGCAGCGCTAGGGAGGCCGAGACGGTCTATCTCGGCGTGTTCCGGCGGGAGGCGTTGGAGCGGGTCAGCGGCTACGACCCGCACTTCGCGCGGGCCCAGGACTGGGAGCTGAACCATCGGCTCCGGGCGAGTGGGGGCATGGTGTGGTTCACGCCCGAGCTCACCGTGACCTACCGGCCCCGCGGGAGTGTGCGGGCGCTCGGTCGGCAGTACTTCAACTACGGACGGTGGCGACGGGTCGTCGCCCGGCACCACGAAGGGACGATCAACCCGCGCTACCTCGCCCCCCCGACGATGGTCATCGGCACCACGGCGGCGGTAGTGGTGGGCTGCTTCTGGGCCCCGGCCTGGCTGGTGCCCGCCGCGTATGCGACGGGGGTGACTGTCGGCGGGATCGTGATCGGCCGGGGCGAGCCGCCCCGCACCCGGGCCGTCCTGCCGCTCGTGCTGGCGACGATGCACTGGGCCTGGGGGATAGGATTCCTCACCAGCCCAAGGAGCCTCGCTCGATGACGGCTGGGCGGTCGCGCGTCCTCATGCTCGTCTGGACGTCGGTCGCGACCGACACCCGGGTGCTGCGAGAGGCGAGCACGCTCACATCGATGGGTCGTGCGGTGCACATCATCGGCCGTGCGGTGCCGAGCGACTTCGTCCCACCGCCGGGTATCACCGTCGCCAGCATGGGGACCGCGCCGCTCTCATCGACTCGGACGCGCAGGCTCAGCCGGGCGGAGCGCGCTGCGCGCTGGGCACTGCTTCCCACCCATGTCACCCGCCAGATCGCCGCGTGGCAGCGGGATGCCGAGGCGGCTGCGGCGGCCTGGGCGGAAGCGGAGGGTGCCCCCGAGGTCGTCCACGCCCACGACTTCTCGGCACTGCCCGTCGGCCACCGGCTCGCCCAGCGATGGGACGTGCCGCTCGTCTACGACACCCACGAGTACTGGGTCGGGCGACCGGTCGAGGGCCGGCCTGCGCCGCTGCTGCGCCGGGCCGAGCGACTCGCCGAGGCCCGGTTGGGCGTCGACGCCGCGGCTGTCGTCACCGTCGGGCCGGGAGTTGCGCGAGCCCTGCGCATCGATCACCCGGACTGGCCCGAGATCACCGTCGTGCGCAACACCTTTCCGTCGCGGCCGGCGGCAGCGGCCCCCGGCGGACCACTCGATGCCCCAGTAGGGCTGGTCTATCCCGGCCGGCTCGCCGCCTATCGGGAGCTCGAGGTTGTCAGTCGCGCCAGCCGTCTCATCGACCTACCGGTCACACTCGTCGGTCCGGCTGACGAGGCGTGGCTCTCGGGCTTCGACCGAGGGCGGGCCGAGGTGCTCGCGAGCGAGTCGCTCAGGTCCATCGACCATCGCCTGCAGACGGCCGGTGCTGCTCTCGTCACGCACTCCGACCGCTGGCCCAACCACCGGCTGGCCCTGCCCAACAAGTTGTTCCACGCCGTCAGCCTCGGCGTCCCCGTCGTGGCCACCGACGTCGGCGAGCTCGGCGCCGCCGTCCGCGAGCACCGGCTCGGGACGCTGTATGCGCCGGGCGACTCCGCGTCGCTCGTCCGCGCCGTCGGCGAGCTCGTGGCGCACTATTCGCACCACCGCTGCGCGGTGGCTGCGGCACGTCAGCACCTGGTCTGGGAGCGCGACGCCGACTCGCTCCGTGGGCTCTATCGGGCGCTGGCCCCCACCGGGCGCTAGTCTCTATCGAGCGCACGGGGGATTGCATGCGTCCGGCCAGACTCGGTCAGTCGTCGCAGCCCGCCTGGTCACATCGGGAGCGAGGAACATGACGGTCGAGAAGCAGGTGGCGCGCGACGAGCCGGAAAACGAGTTCACCACCATCCACCACGTCTACGAGCCGCACCGCGCGGGGATCCCGCCGCTCAGGGACTACGCGGAAGAACTGTGGCGCCGCCGCGAGTTCGCGACCGAGATGTCCAAGGCGAGCCTTCGCTCGGCCAACACGCTGACCGTATTCGGTCAGGTCTGGCTCATCCTCAATCCGCTCATGCTCGCCGGCGTCTACTTCCTCCTCGTGCAGGTTCTTTCGGGCGGCCACCACGGGTGGGGCTTCTTCGCCCAGCTCACAGCGGGACTGTTCACGTTCTATTTCATCATGGGTTCGATGATGGGGGGCGCCTCATCCGTCGTGGGTGGCGGCAGGCTCCTGCTCAACACGGCCTTCCCCCGGCTGCTGATGCCGTTCTCGGCCGTACGGACCGCGTTCTTCCGTTTCCTGCCCACGCTGCCGGTCTACCTGGCCTTTCACCTCATAGCAGGCCAGCCGTTCACGCTCGGCACGCTGTGCGCGATCCCGTTCCTCCTGCTTATCATTGCGTTCTGCCTCGGCCTCGCGTCGTTCTTCGCCACGTTGCAGGTCTACTTCCGCGACACGACGAGTTTCATGCCCTATCTGAACCGCGTCTGGCTCTACCTCTCGCCCGTCCTCTGGTCGATCGAGACGGTGCCGCCCAAGTTTCAGCCCATCATCCATGTGCTGGAGTTCGTCAACCCCCTCTACTCACTCATCGGCGGCTTTGCCGACGCGCTCGTCCACGGCGCTGTCCCCCCGGGGCAGACGTGGCTCGCCGCCATGTGCTGGTCGTTCGGCACGTTCGTGATCGGCTGCCTGTTCTTCATGTCGCGGGAGCGTGAGTTCGCTGTCCGCCTCTAAGCCCACCCCTGGAATCACCGTCAAGGTCGATAACCTCTCGATCACCTACCGCACCACCTTCGAGCGGGTCCCGACGTTCAAGAAGGCGGTCGTCCGCTTCGGCCGTGGCCAGCGCGCAGTACGCGAGGTCCATGCCCTGCGGGACGTCAGCTTCGAGGTCGCCGACGGCACGGCGCTTGGCATCATCGGCAACAACGGCGCCGGCAAGTCCACCCTCATGCGCGCCATATCCGGGATCCTCCCGCCGACCAAGGGCCGGATCGAGGTCAACGGCCGGATCAGCCCGCTCCTGTCACTCGGCGTCGGCTTCAACGCCAACCTCTCGGGGCGAGAGAACATCATCCTCGGTGGTCTCGCGAGCGGACTGTCCCGCAGAGCCGTGGAGCAGCGGGCCGAGGAGGTCACTGCCTTCGCCGATCTCCAGGAGTTCATCGACGCCCCGATGCGGACATACTCCTCGGGCATGTACAGCCGCCTGGCCTTCTCCGTGGCCGTACACATGGACCCGGACATCCTGATGATCGACGAGGCGCTGTCGGCGGGGGATGCGACCTTCAAGTCCAAGGCGGCCGCCAAGATGGCTGAGCTGCGCTCGAGCGCTCGGGCGATGTTCCTCGTGAGCCACTCGATGGCCTCTATCCAGCAGCTGTGCACCGACGCCATCTGGCTGCACAAGGGCAAGCTGATCATGCGTGGCGCTCCCGATGAGGTCATCGAGGCATACACCACGTTCGTCGACGTCGGCGAGTCTGCGGTCATCCTCGAGGATCTCTGACGGATGGACGCTCTCCAAGGCCGGAGCGCCGGCGTGCAGCAACCAGTCGATGTCAGCATCGTCACGAGCGGGCATGACGTCGCCGACGCCCGCCTGCACCGCGTTGCCGCAGCGCTGCAGGCCACGGGGTTGTGCGTGCAGGTCCTCGGCCTCGGCGACCCCGCCGACGGGCCGCTCGGAGCCGAGGTCAGCACGGCGCAACGGGGGTCTCTCGCTCGGCGCTCGCACACGGCATACCGACATGCGCGCAGCGCGCGCGGGAAAGTCCTGCTCGCGCTCGATCCCGACTCCCTGATGACCTGCCTTGCCGTCGGCCGGCTGCGTGGCCGGGCCGTGGTGGCTGATGTCCATGAGGCCTATGCCGCGCTGCTGCGTGATCGCGCGTGGGCACGGGGATGGCGCGGGCGTGTCGC
>JAKDLQ010000164.1 GCA_030452775.1 Micrococcales bacterium
CGCCACCCACGGCCCCAAACCCCGCCCCGACTGGGTCATCACCGATCTCGGCGCGGTCGAGTCCGATCTCGGTGTCCTCAAGACCGGCAAGGAGGCCGATGTCCACCTGGTCCGCAGGTGGGTCCCGGGCGCAGAGGGTCGCGACGTCGTCATGGCCGCCAAGCGCTACCGGTCCGCCGACCACCGGCTCTTCCACCGCGACGCCGGCTACCTCGAGGGTCGCCGGGTCCGCAAGTCCCGTGCGATGCGGGCCATGCGCACGCGCACGGCGTTCGGCAAGCAGCTCATCGGCGGGATGTGGGCCTCCACCGAGTTCGAGATGCTCGCCGCCCTCTGGACCAGGGGCCTGCCGGTTCCCTACCCGGTGCAGCTCAGCGAATCGGAGATGCTCATGGAGTTCATCGGCACCCCCGACGGTGAGGCGGCGCCCCGGCTCGCGCAGACCCGACCCGATCGGGCCACGCTGCCGATCCTGTTCGAGCAGCTTCGCGACTCGATGCTCACCCTGGCGGAGCTCGGCTGGGCGCACGGTGACCTCTCGCCCTACAACGTGCTCCTCGACGGGCACCCCGATGGACGCGGCGGCGCGCGGCTCGTCATCATCGACTGGCCGCAGATCGTCGACATCATCGGCAACCCGCACGGCCCGGAGTTCCTCGAGCGCGACGCGCGCAACGTGTGCGACTGGTTCACCCGACGCGGCTACGAGCCGGACGCCGGTGTCCTCTTCGGCGACCTCATGGCCGCTGCCACCTCTCGCTGGTGAGCCGGGCTCGCCTGCGACGAGAGGGGTTGGGCGCGGAGCCACCTTGGTCTGGACGGGACCGTTCACGGCCCGGTCGGTCGCAGGGTTGGTGAGCGACAGGCGCACCTGGAATGGAGCTGGAGCAGGTCAATAGGCCCGGCCGACGACGGCGAGGGCACCGTCGGCCTCCTCGGACGGCGGGATGCTGCCGTCGGGCATGGTGAGGCACCGGACCGTGACTCCGGCCTCGGCAAGCCGCAGCTCCCCCTCGGCCCCGAGCGTCGACCACGGGATCGTCGCCCACCCGGTCCGGGCCGCCTCGACAGCGTCCTCGATGCTGCTCACCTTCGCGGTGTGCGACTCCCGGTGCGCGAGGGCCTCGGCATAGAGGGCGTCCTGGTCCTCGATGAGCGCGGACCGCGCGGCCGAGCGGGCCTCGCCCAGCGGCATACTCCGCTTGGACCGGTCGATCCGGCGCGCCAGCACCACGACGCCCTCGACAAGATCGCGCGGTCCGACCTCGACCCGCAGGGGGAAGCCCTTGAGCTCGGCGTCGACGGCGCGCCGGCCGAACGGGAGGTCGACCCTGTCGTCGAGCTCCACCCGCAGCCCCTCCGCACGGAGGTCCGCGACGATCTGCCGGGCGGCAGCGGCGACGCCTGCACCATCCTTGACGATGGTGACGAGCACCTGGACGGGCGCGAGACGTGGCGGAACCCGCAGGCCCCGATCGTCGCCATGGCACATGATCAGCCCGCCGAGCATGCGCGTCGAGGTGCCCCAGGAGGTCGTCCAGGCCAGCTCCTCGCGGCCTTGCTCCGAGAGATAGGTGATGCCGAAGGCCTTCGCGAAGTTCTGGCCGAGCTCGTGCGACGTGCCCATCTGCAGCGCCTTCCCGTCGCGCATCATCGCCTCGAGCGCCAGGGTGTTGCTCGCGCCCGGGAAGCGTTCGGCAGCGCTCTTGCGCCCGAGCACGACCGGCATGGCGAGCGTCTCGCGCATGAAGGCCGCGTAGACGTCCACGTGGATCCGCTCGGTGTATGCCCGCGCGTCGGCCTCGCTCGCATGCGCGGTGTGACCTTCCTGCCAGAGGAACTCGCTCGTGCGCAGGAGGAGCCGCGGCCGCAGCTCCCAGCGCACGACGTTGGCCCACTGGTTGAGCAGCAGCGGCAGGTCGCGATAGCTCTGCACCCACTTGGCCAGGTACTCGCCGATGACGGTCTCCGACGTCGGCCGGACCACGACCGCCTCCTCCAGCTGCTTGCCGCCGGCACGGGTGACGACCGCGAGCTCCGGGCTGAAGCCCTCGACGTGATCGGCCTCGCGTCGCAGGTAGGACTCGGGGATGAAGAGCGGGAAGTACGCGTTGCGGGCGCCGGTCGCCTTGATCCGGGCGTCCAGGTCGGACTGCATCCGCTCCCAGATCGCGTAGCCGTCGGGTCGGATGACCATCGTGCCGCGAACCGGTCCGTGGTCCGCGAGCTCCGCCTTGGCGATGACGTCCTGGTACCAGCGCGGGAAGTCCTCGCCCTGGGGAGTGAGCACACGCGTGGCCATGAGTCCCGATCCTATGGTGCGGGGGGCCGGCTGATCGCTACGCGTGGCTCACGGTCGCGAGCATGAACGCCCGCCACGCCTGCACGCCGTCTCCGAGCTCAGCGTCGAGCCCACCCTCGCCGCCGTGTTCTCGCAGGATCGTCGCCGTCGCGTGTCGGGTCACCCTGTCGAACTCGCCATTGATCTGCACGTCGGTGCGTCCCCAGACGTGCCGGCACATCGCCTGGACCGCCTGGACCTGCACGCCCGACCGCTCGATCAGCCGCGGCGCGCCGGTGGGGCCGAAGCGGCCGGTGTCGACGTGGATGTGGTCGGCGTGGGCGGCGTCGTAGAGGTAGGTCACGACGTCGGCGAACTCGGTGTGCAGGCTGGCAGCGAGCCGCCAGTAGAGCCGCTGCCGGCGCCGCACCTGCCGGGCCGGTTCGCCGCGCCACCGGTCGTACCTCGCGGACACGACGTCCCGGCCCTTCCGTGTCAGCCGCGCGAGGTCGAACGCCTCACCCGAGTGGTGCCACGAGCCGCCGCTCCCGCGAGTCCAGGCGCCGTAGGAGCGGATCTCGTCCGGCTCGAGGCCGGTGTGCTCCGTCCAGGTCGTCAGCCACCGATCGAGGCGCGCGCCGAACGCGTCGGTGACGTAGTAGGCGGCCCGTTTCCCGTCCGCCTCGTAGACGTATGCCGCCGAGCCGAGGACTCTGCGCCGCTCCAGTGCCGTGCGCGACACCGCCACCGGGCGCTCGCGGGACTCGCGCGGCCTCGTTACCGGGAAGTCGGGTCCGCCGATGCCGATGACCCCGGCCGTCGCGGCCAGGCCCAGCGCGCCGAGGGCCAGCGCGCTGCGACGGGTCGGGTGCCGGGGCGGCTCATCGGGCGAGAGCGCGGTTCCCATACCCTGACCAACGCATCAGCAGGCCGGGTATGTTCCGGGCTGGTGTGGCTTGCTGTTGCGTGAGGTGCAGCCGTCCCTGTCTCTGCGGAGCAACGGTCAGGGCTGGAGCGCCGCGATGGCGTCGGCGGTCGCGAGGACCTTCTTGGCCGTGTCGACGTGGAGGTTCTCGATCATCCGGCCACCTACCGTGACGACGCCGCGGCCCTCGGCGCGGGCCTGCTCGAAGGCCGCGATGATCTCCTTGGCCTCGTCGATCTCGGCTGGGCTCGGCGCGAACGTCTCGTTGCAGGCCTCGACCTGGCCGGGGTGGATGAGCGTCTTGCCGTCGAAGCCCAGCTCCCGCCCCTGACAGCACTCGGTCGCGAAGCCTTCGGCGTCCCTGACGTCGTTGTACACGCCGTCGACGATCGCGATGCCGGCCGCTCGCGCCGCGAGAAGGGCCAGCTGCAGGCTCGTCTGGATCGGTGCCCGGCCCGGCACGTGCTGCGCCCCGAGCTCCTTGACGAGGTCGTTGGTCCCGAGCACGAAGACCGCGAGCAGCTCGGAGGCGCGGGCGATCTCCTCGGCGTGCAGGACCGCGATCGGGGTCTCGATCATCGCCCAGAGTCTGGTGTGCGCCGGCGCGCCCGCGGCCGCCATCGCCGCGACGAGTCGGCGCACCTCGTCGGCGGAGTTGACCTTGGGCACGACGATGCCGTCCGGCCCGGCCGCGGCTGCCTCGGCGAGGTCGGCGCCGTGCCACTCGGTGCCCATTCCGTTGACCCGGATCGTCAGCTCACGCCGACCGTAGTCGCCGGACCTCGCAGCGGCACAGGCGTTCTCACGCGCCTGCCCCTTGGCGTCGGGTGCCACCGCGTCCTCGAGATCGAGGATCAGCGCATCGACCGGCAGCGTCCTGGCCTTCTCGAGTGCGCGTTCGTTGGAGCCTGGCAGGTACAGGACGGACCGACGTGGACGGACGTCCCCGTATGCCGCCGACCTCGCTGTGGACTGTGCGCTCACTCGGGGGTGCCTTTCATCGAGTACGTGCTCCGCGGCATACGGCTCAGGTGGCGTAGAGATCGGCAAGCTCGGGGTCGGTCGCGGAGAGGCGGTCGGCGAGCTCGAGGATGACGAGGCACTGCTTGAGGCTCGCGTCGTCCTCCATCTTGCCATCGAGCATGACGGCGCCGGTCCCGTCGCCCATGGCGTCCTTGACGCGGCGGGCGTGGGCGACATCCTGCGCCGACGGGCTGAACACGCGCTTGGCGATGTCGATCTGGACCGGATGCAGCGACCATGCGCCCACACACCCGAGCAGGAAGGCGTTGCGGAACTGGTCCTCGCATCCGATGACGTCCTTGATGTCGCCGAACGGCCCGTAGAACGGGAAGATCCCGTGCATGGCACAGGCATCGACCATCCGGGCGATCGTGTAGTGCCAGAGATCCTGCTGGTGGGTCGCGCGCACGCCCTGGATGTCGCCGTCGACGGCATCCTCCCGGACAAGGTATCCGGGGTGGCCGCCGCCGACGCGCGTCGTCTTCATCCGACGATCCGCGGCCAGGTCCGCCGGGCCGAGCGACAGTCCCTGCATCCGCGGGCTCGCGCCGGCGATCTCCTCGATGTTGACCATGCCACGGGCGGTCTCGAGGATGGCGTGCACGAGGATCGGGCGGGTCAGGGAGGCGCGGGCCTCGAGCTGGGCGAGGATCCGGTCGACGTAGTGGATGTCCTCGGCGCCCTCCACCTTGGGGACCATGATGACGTCGAGCTTGTCTCCAATCTCGGTGACGAGGGTGGTCAGGTCATCCAGGACCCAAGGGCTGTCGAGGCTGTTGACCCGCGTCCACAGCTGGGTGTGCGCCCCGAAGTCGGTGGCCCGCGCGATGGCGACGAGGCCGGCGCGGGCGGCCTCCTTCTGGTCCGCCTTGACGGCATCCTCGAGGTTGCCGAGCAGCACATCGACGGTCCCGACCATGGCCGGGATCTTGGCCGCCATCTTCTCGTTGCTCGGATCGAAGAAGTGGATCATCCGGCTCGGTCGGGCCGGCACCTCGGTCACCGGGGTGGGGGCACCGACGGCGAGGGGGCGGAAGAAGTCCTTGGCAGAGCGCATGGCGGTCAACGTAGCAATGCCTCGGCGGGCAGTGTTATGACCACCATCACGCGGCAGGTGGCACG
>JAKDLQ010000165.1 GCA_030452775.1 Micrococcales bacterium
GGGTTCGTCCAGCGAGTCCGGTCCGTCCGGCGAGTCCGGTCCGTCCAGCGTCGCCGACTCGCCGGACGCGGGCTGACCCGGCGTCGGTGACCGGGTGCGCCTCGCTTGCGGGCACACTCTGTCGCCTCAGTTGACCGCGAAGGTCCCGCCGAGCGGGCTCTGCTGGCGAAGCGGCTCACACGCTGCAGCCGCCTGCTGAGTCTGTGCCGAGGCGAGGCATTCCTGGTAGGCGAGCAGGCTGCGGTAGAAGATTCCCTGCAGGCCGAGGGTCACCACGATGAAGCCGATGAGGACGAGGGTGAGAATCGGCCAGACCTTGTCGCGACCCGGTCGCCCGCGCAGGTACTGGAGCAGGCGGACCGACAAGACGATGGCGAGCGCGAGGGGGAGGACGGCGACGAAGCGGCGAGGCAGTGGCAGATACATGGCGATGACCCCGAGCAGCACGAACAACGAGATGGGCAGCGTCCGTTTGGCCTTCTCCCGCGCGAAGGCGATGTCTCGATGGTCGGCGGGCCTCACCGCCCCATCGTGTCCCATCCTCGGCTCGTGTGAGAATCTGGCCCAACCGGGCTACACTCCGGCACGTGCCGAGCGACGCTACCCGCGACCCCGACGCCGGCGATGTCGTTGATGTCGTCGTCCTCGTATCCGGTTCCGGGACGCTGCTACAGGCGCTCATCGCGGCTGCCGCCGACCCGGGCTACGGGGTGCGGATCGCTGCGGTCGGCGCCGACCGGGACGGGATCGCCGCCCTCGATCGGGCGCGCAACGCGGGCATTCCGACGTTCGTCTGCCGGGTCGAGGACCACCCGACGCGCGAGGCGTGGGACCGTGCACTGACCGAGCACGTCGCTGCATACGCCCCCGCGCTCGTCGTATCGGCCGGCTTCCTCAAGCTCGTCGGTCCCGACTTCCTCGCCCGCTTCGCAGGCCGCTACGTCAATAGCCACAACGCGCTGCTTCCCTCCTTCCCCGGCATGCACGCCCCACGCGACGCCATCGAGTACGGCGTGAAGATCACCGGCGCGACCCTCTTCGTCGTTGACGCAGGGGTCGACACCGGTGCGATCGTCGCTCAGGTCACCGTGCCGGTCCATGACGACGACACCGAAGAGACGCTGACCGAACGGATCAAGCAGGCCGAGCGCCCGCAACTCGTCGAGTACGTCGGCCGCATGGCGCGCGAGGGCTTCGTGGTCGAGGGCAGACGCGTTCGGCTCGGGCGTTGACCGGTACTCTGATCGCACACGACTGGCGCGGGTGAGCCGTCACCGAGGAGTGACGTGGTAGGCATCGACCGCCCGGATGGCCCGGTGCCGACAGAGCTTCGACACCGTCACGAGGAGTGATCGATGACCGTCCCCACCTCGACCACATCGACCCAGCCCGAGGGCCGCCGTCCCGTCACGCGGGCGCTCGTCTCCGTCTACGACAAGTCCAGGCTGGAGATCCTCGCCCGGGCTCTGCACGAGGCCGGGGTGAGCATCGTGTCGACCGGATCGACGGCGAGGACCATCGCGGCTGCCGGCGTGCCCGTGACCTCGGTGGAGGAGGTGACCGGCTTCCCCGAGTGCCTGGACGGGCGGGTCAAGACGTTGCACCCGCGTGTCCACGCCGGCATCCTGGCGGACTCGCGCAACCCCGACCACGTCCGGCAGCTCACCGAGCTCGGGGTCGAGCCCTTCGACCTCGTCGTCGTCAACCTCTATCCGTTCGCTGAGACCGTGAGCTCGGGTGCGAGCCAGGCCGAGTGCATCGAGCAGATCGACATCGGTGGCCCGTCGATGGTGCGTGCGGCGGCCAAGAACCATGCGAGCGTCGCGATCGTGACCAGCCCGGCGGCATACGGGCAGATCGTCGAGGCGCTGGGCGCCGGGGGCTTCACGCTCGAGCAGCGCCGGGCCCTCGCGACGCAGGCGTTCATCCACACGGCGACCTACGACGTGCACGTCGCGTCGTGGATGGGCGACGCCGTCAGCGACACCAGTGAAGGGACCGGCTTCCCGGACTGGGTCGGCGTGACCCGGACCAAGGCGCAGGAGCTTCGCTACGGGGAGAACCCGCACCAGCGGGCGGCCTTGTACGTCAATGGGTTCCAGCGCCAGCCGGGGCTCGCGCAGGCCGAGCAGCTGCACGGCAAGGAGATGTCCTACAACAACTACCTCGACACAGATGCGGCCGTGCGTGCGGCGCATGACCACGGTGACCGGCCGACGGTCGCAGTCGTCAAGCACTGCAATCCCTGCGGCATCGCCGTCGGTGAGGACATCGCCGAGGCGCACCGCAAGGCACATGCGTGCGATCCGCTCTCGGCGTTCGGAGGAGTCATCGCGACGAATCGCCCGGTGAGCGCCTCGATGGCTGAGCAGGTCAAGGACATCTTCACCGAGGTGGTGGCGGCGCCGTCGTTCGAGGACGGGGCGCTGGCAATCCTGCAGGAGAAGAAGAACATGCGCCTGCTCGTCGTCGGGCCGCCACCGCCCGGCGGTATCGAGACGCGACCGATCTCCGGTGGCGTGCTGGTGCAGGACAGGGACGCGATCGATGCCGTCATCGAGGGGGAGACGCCGGATCAACGGGGTGGCGACGACGTCGCTCGCTGGAGGCTCGTCTCCGGTGCGGCGGCCGACGCGGCGACGCTCGCTGACCTGCAGTTCGCCTGGCGTGCGATCCGATCCGTGCGGTCCAACGCGATCCTCCTCGCCAAGGATGGAGCCAGCGTCGGTGTCGGGATGGGCCAGGTCAACCGGGTCGACGCGGCCCATCTCGCGGTGAGCCGGGCGGGTGAGGTCCGTGCCCGGGGTGCGGTGGCAGCGTCCGATGCGTTCTTCCCGTTCGCGGATGGGCTGCAGGTGCTGCTCGATGCCGGGGTCACCGCCGTCGTATCACCGGGAGGGTCGGTGCGTGACGAGGAGATCATCGGCGCCGCGGGGGCGGCCGGCGTGACGATGTACTTCACCGGGACCCGTCACTTCGCCCACTGATCCGGGCGTGGGCTGGGCAACACCCGCACGCCCCCCGCGCAACACACCGGGCACTGGTCAACTCCTGCTGGTTATAACCGGTTGCAGTTGCGGACTCGTCGGTGTGTTGCCTCACCGCTCGGATTCAGCTGGGGCGACGTGGCTTTCGATGATGGTGCCGACGCCGCCGTCAACAGCCACCCCGATCTGGTCGAGCGTGGTGATGATCGAGCGCGCGCCACCGGATCGCACGAAGCGAAGAGCAGCCTCGACCTTGGGTCCCATGGACCCGGACGCAAAGTGACCGTGCGCGGCATACGTCTCCATCTCGGCGAGACCGACCCGACCGATCGGCTGCGCCTCCGGGGTACCGAAGCCGAGGATGGCGTGTTCGATGTCCGTCGCGATGACGAGGATGTCGGCCGCCATCGCGCGAGCGAGCAGGGCCGCGGTCAGGTCCTTGTCGATGACCGCCTCCACCCCGTGCACTGCTGCGTTGTCGGTGCCTACGACCGGGACGCCTCCGCCGCCGGCGGCCACGACGACGTACCCGGCACGCATCAGGGTGATGACGGTGTGGGCATCGAGCACCTCGAGGGGTTCCGGTGACGCCACGACCCGGCGCCATCCCTTCTCACCGCGGTCCTCCCACGTCTGTCCGTGCTCGATGAGTCGGGCGGCCTCCTCACGGGTGGCGTAGCGCCCGATCGGCTTGGTGGGATGGGCGAAGCCGGGGTCGTCGGCGTCGACGAGCGTACGGGTGACGATGGCTGCAACCGGTCGCTCGACCCCGCGCTGCGCCAGCCCTGCCTCGAGCGCGTCGAGCATCGTGAAACCGATCGTCCCCTGCGTTTCCGTGCCGCACCAGTCGAGCGGTTCGGGGGTGACGGCATGAGCGGCGAGCTCGTTCTTGACGAGAATGTTGCCGACCTGCGGGCCATTGCCATGAGTGATGGCGACGTCGTGGCCGGCGGCGACCAGATCGGCCACGTGGGACATCGCGATCGCGATCGCGTGCCGCTGCGCGTGCGGCGCGGCGTCGCCGTCCGGCCCGGTCATGGCGTTGCCGCCGAGCGCGACGAGGACTCTCATGGCACCCTCCGTTCGGGTCTTGGGTCGCCAGCCTGGGGGCCGGCGGATGGTCCGCGCTGGCACGCCGTGCCCGATGGGCGGGCCGTCCTTGCTGGTTCTTTGCCCGTATGCCGCTCAGCGCGGTTCCGTATGCCGCTCAGCGCGATCCCGCTCGATGCCACCTCCCGCCCCGGCCGCTCATCCACGAGCGTCCTGCGCGTCGAGCCAGGCGCGGACCGCTTCGTTGTGTTGACCGAGAGCCGGCGGGGGCAGGTGATCGGCGCGGCCGCCGGCAAAAGTGTTGTCATCGAAGCGGATTGGCGGGCCAGGAAGCTGGATGTCGCCGAGGACGGGGTGGTCGACGTCGAGAAGCAGGCCCTGCGAGCGGGTCTGCTCCCACTCGTAGACCTGGTCCAGGGTGCGGACCGCACCCGCCGGGACGCCGATCTCATCGAGGGCCGCGAGCAGCTCGTCGAGGTCATGCTCGGCGAACGCCGTGTTGAGTGTCTCGATCACGGCGTCGCGGTTGGTCACTCGCTCGCGGTTGGTCGCCATACCCGCGGCGGCGGGGTCGATGCCGAACGCGGTCGCGAGCCGAGCCCAGAGGCTCTCGCTGCCGCAGCAGATCTGGATCATGGCGTCCCGGCACCGGAAGAGGCCGTAGGGGCAGATGGAGGGGTGATGGTTGCCCTGCGCAACCGGCCGCTCTCCCGCGACGGTGTATCGCGTGCCCTGGAAGGCGTGGACGCCGACGATGGCGGCGAGCAGCGAGGTGCGAACGACCCGACCGCGTCCGGTGGTGTTCCGCTCGTAGAGGGCGGACACGACGCCGTAGGCGCCGGACATCCCGGCGAGAAGGTCGCCGACCGGGAGCCCGACCCTCATCGGCTCATCCGGGGTCGAGCCGGTGAGCGACATGAGCCCGGACTCGCCCTGGGCGATCTGGTCGTAGCCGGCGCGGCCGCCTTCGGGCCCGTCGTGCCCGAAGCCGCTGATCGACAGCACCACGAGGCGTGGGTTGATCTCGTGCAGTCGCCGATCCGAGAAGCCGAGGCGGCCCAGCACTCCGGGCCGGAAGTTCTCGACGAGCACGTCCCCGTGCCGCACCAGGCGGGTCAGGGTCTCATGACCGTCGGGCGACTTGAGGTCGAGCGTCACCGACTCCTTGTTGCGATTGCACGACAAGAAGTAGGTCGAGATCGGCTCGCCCGCCGGGCCGACGAACGGCGGCCCCCATCCCCGGCTGTCATCGCCGGACCCCGGCACCTCCACCTTGATGACGCGAGCA
>JAKDLQ010000166.1 GCA_030452775.1 Micrococcales bacterium
TCGCGGCCCCGGCGATCCGAGCCCCGACATCGTAGGTCGGGTAGGCGACGGCGGGGATCCCGACGAGGTCCCCCGCGCCGAGGCCGAGCAGCGTGGGCAGCCAGGCGACGAGCTCCTTGCTCCCGATCGTCGGCAGCACCGCATCGGCACCAAGGCCGGCGACCCCCCGGCGACGGGCGAACCACTCGACGATGGCGGCCCGGAGATCGGCGGTCCCGGACGTCAGCGGGTAGCCGTGCGCATCGGAGGCCTGGCTCAGGGCCTCCCGGGCCACTGCCGGGGTGGGGTCCACCGGGGTTCCGATCGACAGGTCTGCGATCCCGCCCGGGTGCGCCCCGGCTCGCTCCTTGTACGGCACCAGGGAGTCCCAGGGGAAGTCCGGGAGCCCCAAGACACTCACAAGTCGTGTTCCTGGGGAGGCAATGCGGCGATGATCGGGTGGTCCTTGTCGATGAGACCGAGGGGGGCGGCGCCGCCGGGGCTACCGAGGTCGGTGAAGAACTCGACATTGGCCGTGTAGTACTCCGCCCACTGCTCGGGAGTGTCGTCCTCGTAGTAGATCGCCTCGACCGGGCAGACGGGCTCGCATGCACCGCAGTCGACACACTCGTCGGGATGGATGTAGAGCGAGCGCTTGCCCTCGTAGATGCAGTCAACGGGACACTCCTCGACGCACGCCTTGTCCTTGAGGTCGACACAAGGCTGGGCGATGACATAGGTCATTGAAGAGGTCCTCCTCCACGGTATGGGCTGCTCCCACCTAGTATGCCGGACATGAGCGGCGACGGACGGGCCGGTGCTGACGGCCGGGCCCGCGGGGCGGATCCCACCGGGTCGCTGACGATCGGGCACCGGGTCGTCGTGCGCTACCGCCTCCCGGAGGGCTCGACCCACGGGGCGACCGACGTCCTCGGGGTGCTGCTGGCCCGGGACGCCGACGTGCTCACCGTAGAGGCCAGGACGGGGCCGGTCACGATCGCTCGGTCAGATGTGATCCTGGCGAGGGAGGTCCCTCCGGCACCAGCCCGTCGTGGCTGACCGACGTGGCTGACCGACGTGGCTGACCGAGGTGGGCTGACCGAGTCGGCGCGCCTACGGCTTGGCGCCGGGATTCGTGCAGATGATCCTGTCCTCGGGAATGTAGTGCGTCGTGTACGGCTCGCTCTTGACGAGGGTCGATGACCCGGGCCGGTAGAACTGCCGCGTCACCGTGACGTCGAAGCCGGGCTGCGGCTGCTGCGGGTAGCACTTCGCCGAGCTGTCGCGGATCGTCTTGGCAGGCTTGACGTTCCGCCGGGCGCCCTTGACCGACCTGATATCCCATGTCTTCGTACTCCACACGCGCCCGTGCACGTTGCCCCCGGCGACCCACGTCTGCAGGAGCATCCCGTGGGGGGTGTCGTTCTTCCACCTGTTATCGACGGTGGGCCAGTAGACGGTGGCCTCCCGCCCCTCCGGGTAGCGCGGGATGAAGAACGCGTGCGGGGTGAAGTCGAGAATGTCGGCGCCGGCGAAGTATGCCATGTTGTAGATGGTCGTCGACACCTGGGAGATGCCGCCACCGGTCCCCCGCGTCAGCCGCCCATTGATGATGACGGTGCCATCGCCATAGCCCTTGGCCTTCGTGCGCTCGCCGAGGATCGCGTTGAGGCTGAAGGTGCCGCCCGGCGGGACATAGGTGCTGTTGATGGTGCGGGTGGCGACGACGAGGTTGTGGGTCCGGGTCGTGTCCTCGGGAGGGAACGGGGAGGTGAAGTCCACGACGAGCTCCCTGACACCCGCCTTGGTCGCGTCCTTGGTCGTGAATGCCGCCCTCGTGGGCACGGTCTTGATCGTCACGGTCCGCTTGGTCGATGAGATCGCGGCGGCGACCTGGCCCGGGATCGGCTCGGCGTCGACAGCGGTGCCATCCACCGACGGCACGAGCACCGGCCGGCCGTGGCCGGGGGCGAAGGTCCACCGGGCAGGCCTCGCCGGCTTGGTCTTCACCGCGATTCTGCTCGCCACGAGGGTGGCGAGGGCCGGCTTGTCGAACTTCGGCTCGAGCCCGCCGTCGCCGTCGGGGACCATCGAGACGGCCGGTGCGAACTCCCTGGGAGACAGTTTCGTCCGTGTCTTACCGGACACGATGACCACGGGACCCGACATGGCGCGGGCGCCGAACGTCTCCGCCGCCGTGCGCACGGCGCCCTCGCTGATCGTCGGCGCGATCTCGCTGACCACGGCGGTCGCGGCCCTCTTGTCGGGGAAGGCGGTGCGCAGTGCCAGTGTGGTGCCGGCGAGATCGAGCGACTGACCCGGACGTGGAAGTCCGACGGTCACCTTGCCGTCCGGGAAGGTGACGCTCCCCTCTCTGACGGGGACGGCGACGTCACGGGCCACCCGGGTGAGATAACCGGTGAGCACGTCGTCGTCGACCCCCGTGACGAGCGGCCTGTTGACGTAGCCGGTGAGCCGCGCCCAGACGGTCCGCGGGTCCAGCGTGAACCCGACGAGTCCCGCGACGGGACGGGTCGCGTCGACCGAGAAGCCTGCCTTGGCAGGTATCACCTCGATGGACCGTTCGACGCCGGGAACCGTGAGGACGATCGGCTTCTCGAGCACCGACGCCGCGTGCTCCTCGATCGCCTCGATCGCCTGATCGGGGGACATCCCGCCGACCGACTCGCCACCGACGATGACCGTCGACGGGAGGTGGCCGGCGGACCACAGGCACAGGCCCACGTAGCCTCCGCCGAGGACGACCACCGCGAAGAGCAGCCTCAGCATGATGGATCGGTGCTCGTCGCGGGCCATGTCACCTCCGGATGGTCTGGCGCCTCACGCGACGATAACCCGCTCCCGCGGTCCTCCCGTGGAGGGCGCGCGCACACCCGCGCCCGTGCACTGCCTGCTCACCGGGTCAGGGAAGCAGTCCCCGCTGCGGGGCGCGTCCCGCCTCCTGATCGGGGTGCCACGGCGACCAGGTGAGCGGGTGCACCCGGCCGAAGCCCTCGCGGGCGCTCGTCCGGGCCGCGATGCGGTTGGAGAGCGCGTGGACATCCTCGGTCACCACGATCACCTGGGTGCGATGGGCACGCAGGGCCTCATTCACGGTGGCCCGCGCGGCGGGGTCCTCGAGGACATGCGTCACGTGCCAGTCGGGGACGACGGAGGGCGGATAGGGATCGTCCACCTCAGGGACGACCAGGCCGTATGCCGCCCACTCCCCTTCGCGCAGCCACGCACGGTCCTGCTCGGCCCAGGACTGCGGGGTGAGGATCTGGTAGACCCCGGCGGGGACCTCCGATGCGGTGGCCGGGTCGGCGGCCAGGTGCGCCAGCGCCGCTCGCACGACCCGGTGGGTCTGGATGTGGTCAGGGTGGCGGTAGCCGCCGAGCGGGTCGTAGGTGACGAGGACATCGGGACGGATCTCACGGATCACCGCCGCGACCCGGGCTGCGGCGTCGTCGAGGTCGGCGCGGGCGAATGCCTCTGGCCGGGCAGCGGCCGGTGAACCGGCCATGCCGGAGTCGCGATAGATCGAAAGGACGCCCGATGCCGGGTCGGCGCCGAGGATTCGGAAGCGGGCGCCGATCCGGGACATCGCCTCGGCGAGCTCGCCGTGCCGGTACGGCCCGAGGAGATCATCTGGGTGGCCCTCGAGGTGGCGCAGCTCGTCCGGAATGACCTCGCCCTCCTCACCGAGCGTGCAGGTGAGGACGTGGACCTCGTCGCCGGCTGCGACGTGGTGCGCCATGGCGATCCCGCAGGTCAGCGTCTCGTCATCAGGGTGCGCGTGGACGAACAGGAGGCGGGCCGACACGGTCAGACACCGGCCTTCGCGGCGGAGCGGGCGCGGGCGGCGGTGCGCCCGCGGTCCGTCGCGCTGAGGACGACCTTGCGGATCCGGACCGCGTCGGGGGTCACCTCGACGCACTCGTCCTCGCGGCAGAACTCGAGCGACTGTTCGAGGCTGAGCTTGCGCGGCGGCACGATCTTCTCGAAGTTGTCCGAGGACGACGCCCGCACGTTGGTCAGCTTCTTCTCCTTGGTGATGTTGACGTCCATGTCGTCCGCACGAGAGTTCTCTCCGACGATCATGCCCTCGTACACCTCCGTCGATGGATCGGTGAAGAGCGTGCCACGCTCCTGAAGGCCCACCATCGCGTAGGCGGTGACGACGCCGGACCGATCCGACACCAGGGAGCCGCTGGTGCGGGTCGTGATGGGTCCGAACCACGGCTCGTACGCCTCGAACACATGATGGGCGATACCGGTTCCCCGCGTCTCGGTGAGGAACTCGGTCCGGAAGCCGATGAGCCCGCGCGCGGGCACGAGGAACTCCATCCGGATCCACCCGGAGCCGTGGTTGATCATCTGCTCCATGCGGCCTTTGCGGGCGGCCATGATCTGGGTGATGGGACCGAGGAACTCCTCCGGGGTGTCGATGGTGAGCCGCTCGACCGGCTCGTGGACGGTGCCGTCGATCTCGCGGGTCACGACCTGCGGCTTGCCCACCGTCAGCTCGTGTCCCTCCCGTCGCATCTGCTCGACGAGGATGGCGAGGGCGAGCTCACCCCGGCCCTGGACCTCCCAGGTGTCCGGACGCTGCGTGTCGAGAATCCGTAGCGAGACGTTGCCGACGAGCTCGCGGTCGAGACGGTCCTTGACCATGCGAGCGGTGACCTTGGCGCCGCGGACCCGGCCCACCATGGGACTGGTGTTGGTGCCGATGGTCATCGAGATGGCTGGCTCGTCGACCGTGATGAGCGGCAGCGGGACCGGGTTGTCGGCGTCGGCCAGCGTCTCGCCGATGGTGATCTCGGGGATACCCGCGACGGCGATGATGTCGCCGGGTCCGGCCCGCTCCGCCGGCTTGCGCTCAAGAGCCCGGGTCATCAGCAGTTCGGTGATCTTCACCCGTTGCGAGGAGCCGTCGTGCCGGCACCACATCACGTGCTGGCCCTTGCTGATGGTGCCGTTGCGCACGCGCAGCAAGGCCAGACGCCCGAGGAAGTTCGAGGCGTCGAGGTTGGTCACGTGGGCTTGCAGCGGCGCGGCGTCGTCGTAGGTCGGTGCCGGGATCGTGTCGAGGATCGTGCTGAAGAGCGCCTCGAGGTCGGTGCCCTCGGGCAGCGTGCCGTCGGCGGGCCGCTCGAGCGAGGCCCGGCCATGCTTGGCCGAGGCGTACACGATGGGGAAGTCGATCTGCTCCTCGGTCGCGTCGAGGTCCATGAAGAGCTCGTAGACCTCGTCGACGACGTCGGCGATGCGCGCATCGGGCCGGTCGACCTTGTTGATGCACAGGATCACGGGCATCGTGGCGTCGAGCGCCTT
>JAKDLQ010000167.1 GCA_030452775.1 Micrococcales bacterium
CCAGCCGTGCCCCAGGCATCGGAAGGAGTCCCCTGTGAGCATCGTGGCCGCCGGCCTGCCGATGGCCTTCACACCGCCCGGTGCGGAGGAGTTCTGGCAGCCGCTCATCGGCGAGGGGGCGTGGGCGATCACTCGCCCGATGTTCCTCATGGTCCTCTCGGCAATCCTCCTCATGTGGTGGTTGCACGCCACGACGAAACGCATGGCGCTCGTACCCGGCAAGGGACAGATGGGCACCGAGACGGTCCACGGCTTCGTCCGCAACAGCATCGGCAAGGACCTCATCGGCAGCCGCGAGTTCCTGCGCTTCGTGCCGCTGCTCTTCGCAATGTTCGTCACGATCGTCGTCAACAACATCTTTGGCATCATCCCGCCGATGAGCTACCCGACGATGAGCCGCATCGGCTTCCCCGCCGCCCTGACCGTCGTCGTCTGGGTCGTCTTCCACGTCGTCGGCATGCGGAAGCACGGCGTCATCGGCTACTGGGGCTCGCTGGTGCCGACGGGGCTGCCCAAGGCAATGGTCCCGTTCATCTTCATCCTCGAGCTCATCACCGACCTGTTCACCCGCCCGGTGACCCTCGCCCTGCGACTCTTCGGCAACATGTTCGCCGGCCATATCCTCCTGGCGCTGTTCATCACGGGCGGCTGGTACATGCTGACCGCGGGAGGCGTCTTCCTGCCCATCGCCGGCGGAGTCACCTGGATCTTCACGATCGTCATGTATCTCTTCGAACTGCTGGTCGAAGTCCTGCAGGCCTACGTCTTCGTCCTCCTCTCCGCGGTCTACATCGGCGGTGCCATCGCCGATGAGCACTGAGCACTGAGCACGGCCCACTGCACCACCTCGTCCCACCCGACGCTTCACCCACAGCCCCGTTGGTAACCACCACCGGGACCGACCAGAAGGAAATGGAATCAACATGACTGGCAACATCGCCATCCTCGGTTACGGCCTCTCCGCCATCGGCCCCGGTATCGGTGTCGGTCTCATCTTCGCGGCGTACATCAACGGTGTGGCCCGTCAGCCCGAGGCTCGTGGCATGCTGGCACCGATCGCCTTCCTGGGCATGGCCATCGCCGAGGCGCTCGCCATCTTCGGTCTCGCGCTCGCGTTCGTCTTCAAGGCCTGACGCGCCCGCACGGGGCATTCCCGAGGCATCTTCAGCATCTCTTTCAGGAGAACCGCATGCAAGCACTGACCGTAGCCGCCACCGGCGAGGGCTTCTGGGCCACCGCGGCCCCGATCATCCCGCACCCCTTGGAGTTCTTCTTCGGGCTCGCGATCTTCGGGCTCTTCTACATCTTCGTGGCGAAGACGATCATGCCGCGCCTCGAGGAGATCTACGCCAAGCGCGCCGATGCCATCGAGGGCGGTATGCACAAGGCCGAGGAGGCCCAGGCACAGGCCCAGGCGGCGCTCGAGCAGTACCGGGCGCAACTGGTCGAGGCCCAGGCGCAGGCCTCGTCGATCCGTGAGGAGGCCAAGGCACACGGGGCGCAGATCCTCGCCGAGATGCGCGAGCAGGCGGCCACCGAGGCGGCTCGCATCACCGAGACTGCGCAGAAGCACATCGCTGCCGAGCGCCAGCAGGCGGTGGTCTCATTGCGCAACGAGATCGGACGGATCTCGACCGACCTGGCGGGCCGGATCGTCGGCGAGTCACTGCACGACGATACCCGGCAGCGGGGCATCATCGACCGCTTCCTCGCCGAGCTCGAGTCCGGTGACGTCGTCCGCGAGAAGGTGGGATCGTCCCAGGGTGAGGACGCCTGATGCAAGGACCTTCACGCGCCGCAGCGGTCCACAGCCGCGAGGCCTTCGCGGGCGTCCTCGCGGCAGGCGCCGACCCGGCCCGGCTGGCGCAGGAGCTCTTCGCGGTCGTCGGTGTCCTCGACGGCAGTCTCACCCTGCGCCGCGCCGTGGTGGACCCGTCCAGAGAAGGCGCCGACAGGGCCGCCCTGGTCGGGGGCCTCTTCGGCGGCAAGGTCGCTCCTTCGACCCTAGAGATGTTGGAGAGCGTCGTCTCGCAGCGCTGGAGCTTCGAACGAGACCTGTCCGACACGATCGAGTCCTGCGGCATCGAGGCCGTCATCGCCTCGGCCGAGATGGACAACCGGGCCGACCGGGTCGAGGACGAGCTCTTCCGCTTCGAGCGGATCGTCGCCGCGGACCCCGAGCTCCAGATGGCCCTCACCCAGGCGGACGCGCCGACCGAGAAGCGGGCCGACCTCGCCGACTCGCTGCTGCGTGGCAAGGTCGCCGAGGAGACGCTGGCGCTCGTGCGCCAGGCCGTCATCGCCCCACGCGGTCGACGGTTCGACGCGACGATCGAAACCTACCTCGACATCGCCTCTACCCGGCGCCAGATGCAGACCGCGACGGTCACCTCCGCCATGCCGCTGACCGACGCCGATACCTCGCGCCTCGTCACGGCTCTCGCCAGCATCTACGGCGGCAAGATCCATCTCAACGCCGTCGTGGACCCCCGGGTCATCGGTGGCATCCGCGTCGAGATCGGTGACGAAGTCATCGACGGCACGATCCTTCGCAAGCTCGAGGGCGCGCGCCGCGCCATGGACGCCTGACCCAACTGCACATCACGCACCACCCACCGACCCGGTGATCGGGTCGAAACCGAGGAGAAGAACTGACATGACGGAGCTTTCGATCCGTCCGGAGGAGATCCGGGACGCACTGGAGTCGTTCGTCCAGTCCTACGAACCCGTCGCGGCCTCCCGAGAAGAGGTCGGCCACGTCATCGACGCGGGCGACGGCATCGCTCACGTTGAGGGGCTGCCTTCGGCCATGACCAACGAGCTGCTGAGGTTCGAGGACGGCACGCTCGGCCTCGCCCTCAACCTCGACGTGCACGACATCGGTGTCGTGATCCTCGGTGACTTCGCCGGCATCGATGAGGGTCAGGAGGTCAAGCGTACGGGCGAGGTCCTCTCGGTCCCCGTCGGCGACAACTTCCTCGGCCGCGTCATCGATCCGCTCGGCAACCCGATCGACGGCCTCGGCGAGGTCGCGTCGGACGTGCGCCGGGCTCTCGAGCTGCAGGCTCCGACGGTCATGCAGCGCAAGTCGGTCCACGAGCCGCTGCAGACCGGTCTCAAGTCGGTCGATGCCATGACCCCGATCGGGCGCGGCCAGCGGCAGCTCATCATCGGCGATCGACAGACGGGCAAGACGACCGTCGCGATCGACACGATCATCAACCAGAAGCGCAACTGGGAGTCGGGCGACGAGGACCAGCAGGTCCGTTGCATCTACGTCGCAATCGGGCAGAAGGGCTCGACGATCGCCTCGGTGCGCGGCACGCTGGAGGAAGCCGGCGCCCTCGAGTACACGACCATCGTCGCCGCGCCGGCATCCGACTCCGCCGGCTTCAAGTACCTCGCGCCCTACACCGGCTCGGCCATCGGCCAGCACTGGATGTACCAAGGCAAGCATGTCCTCATCGTCTTCGACGACCTGTCCAAGCAGGCAGAGGCATACCGGGCCGTGTCACTGCTGCTGCGTCGCCCGCCGGGACGAGAGGCCTACCCGGGTGACGTCTTCTATCTGCACAGCCGGCTCCTCGAGCGCTGCGCCAAGCTGTCGGACGACCTGGGCCACGGCTCGATGACCGGCCTGCCGATCATCGAGACCAAGGCCGGCGACGTCTCGGCGTACATCCCGACCAACGTCATCTCCATCACCGACGGTCAGATCTACCTGCAGGCGGATCTGTTCAACGCCAACGTCCGGCCCGCGATCGACGTGGGTGTGTCGGTGTCCCGCGTCGGCGGTGCCGCTCAGACGAAGGCGCTCAAGAGCGTCTCCGGCACATTGAAGATCTCCTTGGCCCAGTATCGTTCGCTCGAAGCGTTCGCAATGTTCGCCTCCGACCTCGACGAAACGACCAAGCGCGACCTCGCTCGTGGTGCACGTCTGACCGAGCTGCTCAAGCAGCCCCAGAACAGTCCCTACCCCGTCGAGGAGCAGGTCGTCTCCGTCTGGGCCGGCACCACCGGCAAGCTGGACGACGTCGCGGTCGAGGATGTGCGCACCTTCGAGGCCGAGCTGCTCGACACCCTCCGCCGGGAAGGATCGATCCTCCAGACGATCCGGGAGACGAGGGAGCTCGACGACGACACCGAGGCGGCCCTCGAGAAGGTCGTGGAAGATGTGAAGTTCACCTTCCGCGGCACCGGAGAGGATGGGTCGGAGCAGGGTGGCGGAGAGCGCGAAGAGCACGATGAGCTCGACGAGGACGAGATCGGGCAGGCCCAGATCGTCAAGCGCAAGAAGTAGCAGCACGGGCCGACGGCCCGTTCGCTGACGAACTCACGCAACAGTCACGAGACCACGAGAGGCGGGGCACATGGGAGCGCAGATGCGGATCTACCGCCAGCGCATCAAGTCCGTCAACTCCATCAAGAAGATCACCAACGCGATGGAGTTGATCGCGGCTGCTCGTGTCGTCAAGGCACGTCAGCGGGCGACCGAGGCGATGCCCTACACCACCGCGCTCACGCGCGCGGTGTCCGCCGTCGCGACGAACGCCAACGAAGACCACCCGCTCACCCGGCCCAACGAGAGCGTGGTGCGGGCCGGCGTGGTCATCATTGCTTCCGACCGCGGTCTCGCCGGCGCTTACTCGGCCTCCGCTCTCAAGGCGAGCGGCGAGCTCATCCAGCGACTCAAGGGCGAGGGCAAGGAGGTCGTGCCCTATCTCGTCGGCCGCAAGGCTGTCGCGTACCACAGGTTCCGGCGGATCGAGTACGCGGCGGAGTGGACCGGCTTCACCGACGCACCGACGTTCGAGCGGGCCAAGGAGATTGCCGACCGCGTCGTCGAGGACTTCCTCAGGGACACCGACGAGGGGGGCCACGACGAGATCCATCTCGTCTTCACCCAGTTCCGCTCGATGGTCCGGCAGGAGCCGCGCGTGCTGCGCCTGCTTCCGCTCGAGGTGGTCGAGGCCCATGAGGCCGGCAAGGACGCCGATTTCACCGTCAAGGAGTACGAGGAGGGCGAGCTGCTGCCGGCATACGAGTTCGAGCCGAATGCCAACGACGTGCTCGATGCGCTGCTGCCGAAGTACGTCCGCAACCGGGTCTACACGGCGTTGCTCAGCTCGGCCGCCTCGGAGCTCGCGGCCCGCCAGCGGGCGATGAAGTCCGCGACCGACAACGCCGGAGAGCTCATCAAGAAGTACGAGCGCCTCTCCAACCAGGCTCGCCAGGCGAGCATCACCCAAGAGATCAGCGAAATCGTGGGCGGCGCAGACGCCCTCGCCGACG
>JAKDLQ010000168.1 GCA_030452775.1 Micrococcales bacterium
AGCGTCGCGCCCTTCTCGTCCATAACTCAAACCTAGAGGCCACCACCGACACTGCTACCGCAGCGCCCGAAACCCAGCTCGTCCATCAGCTGCTTGGCCACTCAAGCGCAGGGCACGGCAGCAACGGCGACTCGAGGACACCGGACACGATCTCTGACGCGGAAGGGGCGCGCACCCCGCTGACCGTGTGCAACGCCAGTTCCATAGCCGCTATCGGCCCCGTGCGATGTAGCCGTCAATCCGCTGGCGCAGCGCCGCGGGCAGTTCGATGCCGGACTCGGCAATCCGAGTGCGCGTCTCAAAGCGCCGCCGACCCGGGATGCGGCCACCTTCCTGACCGGCGATGGCTTCGCACAGCGCCGCGATTCGCGTATCGAAGCCACCGGCAGCGAATGCACCGGGGTCAAGCAGGATGAAGAACTGGCCGGTACCTGGCGGGCCGCCTTCGTTGGTGGCGAACGAACTCGCGTCGATGCCCAGCGTCGAGCTGGTCAGGGCCGCCGCCAGCACTTCCACCAACAACGCCACACCGAAACCCTTATAGCCGCCACTTGGCATCATGGTGCCCGCAAGGCCCACCTTGGGGTCGGTGGTCGGCTCCCCGTCCGGCCCAAGTGCCCAGCCTTCGGGAATCGGCTCGCCGTGCGCGGCGCGCGCGGACAGCTCGCTCTTCGCCACCACGCTGGACGACTGGTCGACCACCATGGCAACCCCGCCGGCGCCGTCCGGAACAGCAACCGCAAACGGATTGGTACCCACCACCGCATGGGTTGCGCCGACCGGCGCAATCGATGCCGGGGCATTGGTGAACCCGATGCCGAGCAGGCCGGCCCGGGCGATTTGCTCGACGTGAAACCCCAACACGCCGCAGTTATAGGAGTTGCGGATGCCGAGGCCTGCGACCGCCCGCGCCTGCGCTGCCGGTATCGCCGCTTCGAAGCCGATATCGATGGCCGGATGGGCAAAGCCGTTGCGAGCATCGACCATGAACGCCGACTCCGACAGTTGCGTGAGTTGCGGTTCGGCAGCGCCCCTTACCTTGCCGCACAGCACGTGCTCGCAGTAGATCGGCAGGTAGCGAAAGCCGTGGCTGGCGATTCCGTCGAGTTCGGCACCGAGGATGCCGGCGCTGAGCGCACGAGCATTACTTTCGCTGGTACCGCAGGCGGTCAAGGCCGCGACAGCCAGGGCTTCGGCCTCGGCGAGGCTCAAGTTGACGTTATCGGGCATTCAAGGACTCCAGGCTGGGCACTGCGTCGGTTGACCGGGCACAAAGCGCAACCATATCCAAACCCTGAGTCCTGCGGCGACGTCCGCACCGGCAGGTGACATCGAGGCGGTGATCGAGACACCGCCGTGACCGCCGGACTCGCCGAAGTGGCTGCGCAGCTTTGGCTTCAGGTCTGTTGGGATCGCCTCGCCCGGGCGGCCCAAGGTTGCAGCACGCCGTACACAGCCCTGGTTGTCGGTACGTCAACGCGTCTATGGTTGCCGCGCCTGATGACTTCGCCCATGAGCGCGTCCAGCTCCATGGGGCGTCCATGGACCAGGTCGTTGTGCAGCGACGAGCGACCTCCCGGCCCCAGCGCGTCGGCGAAGGTGAGAGTCTGCTCTGGAAGGTCGGCCGGCAGGTCGATCCCCTCGGCGGCTGCCACTGCACACACCTCGGCGGCAAGGTTGCGGAACAGATCGCGGCCGGCAGGCTGTGACCGGATCTCACCGATGGGCAGCCTCACCGCTGCCGTGACTCCAGCCTGAGCGCAGATGAAAGCGAATTTGGACCACAACACCGCCCTGATGTTCGAGGAGTCGTCGGCCGTGACCCCGGCCGCTCGGAACGCCTCCACGAGTGAGGCGACCCTCCGACTGGCGCCCCCACGCCACTCGCCGACCACTAGGCTCGCCGGGCCCCCCGTGTGGTCAATGACTCCTGGTTCGGCGATAGTGGCAAAGATGTACGCGGCGCCCCCGATGACTCGATCGTCCCCGAGAACGGCAGCGAGTCGCTCTTCGTTGTCCACCCCGTTCTGCAGCGACACGACGGCGGTGTCATCCCCCACCAACGGTCCCAGCACCGACGCGACACGATCGGTGTCGAAGGACTTCACGGTCACCAACACGTAGTCAGCCGCGCCGCTCGACGCGAGGTCATCGGTCGCTCGGACCGGGACCATGAAGTCACCACGGGCGCTGCGCACGCGCAAGCCGTGCGCTTTCAGTGCTGCGAGCTGTGCACCGCGCGCCACGAACGTGACGTCGACGCCCGCCTGCACGAGCCGTCCCCCGAAATACCCGCCGACACCACCAGCACCGACGACAGTGACCAACACGTCGACCAACGATCCTCTGCGCTCGCCCGATCGTCAACGAGCCAACGCGGAAGGGACCGGTGAGACTGGGGTTCTCACCAGAGTAGAGCGCGTGGGCTGAGACGCCCTCCGAGGGAACGTCCGCGTGGTCGCAGCCGCGGACGCCGCGGTGGCCGTACCACCCGCTCAGCGAGGGACCCTACAGTGGGCCTTTGGCGGCATACGGACATCGACGGAGGATGCCATGACGGAGCTGGCGACCCCGGGCGCGACGGCGCCCACCCGACCAGAGCACGGCCACCGCGCCGACTTCGACGCCGACTTCGACGTGGAGGCGCTTGCCTCGTCGCTGCGCGGCGAGCTGCGCGGGCGGGTGTCGACCGAGGCGGGCGACCGGGCGATGTACGCCCACGACGCCTCCAACTATCGCGCGGTCCCCGACCTCGTCGTCGTGCCGCACAGCGTCGAGGAGCTCGCGCTCGCGACGCGCCTCAGTGTCGATGCGGGGGCGCCGGTGGTCACCCGGGGTGGCGGCACGTCGATGGCCGGCAACGCCATCGGGGGCGTGATCATCGACGCCTCGCGCCACCTCACGCACGTGCTCGAGCTCGACCCCGGGTCCCGCACCGCGGTGGTCGAGCCAGGCGTCGTGCTCACCTCGCTCAACGCCGCCGCGGCCCGGCACGGGCTGACCTTCGGAGTTGACCCGTCGTCCGGAAGCCGCGCCACCCTCGGCGGGATGATCGGCAACAACGCATGCGGTGCCCACTCGGTCGCGTGGGGCACGACCGCCGACAACGTCCGCGCGCTCGAGGTGATGCTGCCCGGTGGGGAGCGCACGGTGCTGCACACGCCCTTCCCGGGGGACGACCCGGTCGGGCGCCGGGCCTGGCTGGCGCAGCGCCCCGGCCGGGAGGGTGAGGTCAGCCGCGGCCTGCTGCGGGTCGCGGAGCAGCACGAGTTGCTCATCCGCCGGCGCTTCGGCCACTTCTCCCGCCAGATCTCCGGCTACGCCCTCCAGCGCCTGCTGCCCGAGAACCTCTACGACATCACGCGACTGCTGTGCGGCAGCGAGGGGACGCTCGCCACCACCCTGCGCGCCACCGTGGCCCTCACGCCGCTGCCTCCCGCGAAAGTCCTTCTCGCGCTGGGGTTCCCGGACGCGCCCAGCTCGGCCGACAGTGTGCTCCACATCCTGCCGCATGGCCCGCTGACGGTGGAGTCCATCGCCGCGGTCCTGCTCGACCGTCTTCCCGATCACGTGCGCGCGGAGGCGGCCGCCGCGGGACTGCCGCAGGGGCGGGCCTGGCTGCTCGTCGAGGTGGGCGGCGACGACCAGGGCGCGGCTGCCGTGGCGGCGACCGCGATCGCCGATGACGTGCGCGATGCCGGCCTGCCGGTCACGTCCTCGATCGTCACCGCCCCCGCCGCCCAGGCCATCCTGTGGCGGTGCCGCCGGGACGGCACCGGCCTGACGACCCGGCGGGCCGACGGAGGCGAGGCGTGGGGCGGCTGGGAGGACGCCGCCGTGCCACCCGACAAGCTGCCCGACTACCTGCGCCGGCTCGATGACCTGCTGGATCGCTACGGACTGTCGGGGGCGTCATACGGGCACTTCGGAGAGGGGTGCCTGCACATGCGGATGGACTTCGACCTGCTGAGCGTGGCGGGTGTCGGGCGCTATCGCGAGTTCATCGAGGACGCGACGGATCTTGTCGTCTCACTCGGCGGTTCGGTGTCGGGGGAGCACGGCGACGGGCGGGCCCGCTCCGAGCTCCTGGGGGCGATGTACGGCGCGGACGGCGTCCACGTCTTCGGGGAGGTGAAGCGGGTCTTCGATCCTCGCGGGAGGCTCAACCCGCAGATCATCGTCGACCCGGCCCCCCTCGATCTGGGGCTGCGCCAGCGCGAGCCCGCCAACCGCCGGCAGCCGGTGACGCTGTTCCGCTATCCCGAGGACGGCGGCAGCTTCGCGCAGGCGCAACGGCGCTGCGTCGGCATCGGCAAGTGCCGTCAGCACTCCGGTGGGGTGATGTGCCCGAGCTATCAGGTGACGCGCGAGGAGAAGCACTCCACCCGCGGCCGGGCGCGGATGCTGTGGGAGATGCTGCAGGGCGAGGTCGTCACCGACGGGTGGCGCTCGACCGAGGTGCGTGACGCGCTCGACCTGTGCCTGTCGTGCAAGGGGTGCCTGTCCGACTGTCCGGTGAACGTCGACATGGCCACGTACAAGGCGGAGTTCACCCACCACCACTACGCGGGCCGGCCCTGGGCGCGGCCGCGGTCGCACTGGTCGATGGGGTGGCTGCCGGCGCTGGCCCGGGTCGCCTCCCGCGCGCCGGGAGTCGTCAACGCCACGACCGCGTCCCCGGCGGCCGGGCTGCTCAAGTGGCTGGGCGGCATCGCGCCGGAGCGGGACCTGCCGCAGTTCGCGCCGCAGTCCTTCCGCTCGTGGTTCGCGGCTCGCCAGCGGTCCGGCGGGCAGGCGGGCGACACCGGCGATCCGCAGCGGGGGCCGGCGCCTCGCGGACGGGTGCTGTTGTGGCCGGACACGTTCACCAACTACCTCTCCCCGCAGGTGGGCCGCGCGGCCGTGCGAGTGCTGGAGGACGCCGGCTTCGAGGTCGTGCTGCCGCGCGGGTCCGTCTGCTGCGGCCTCACGTGGGTCTCGACCGGCCAGCTCGGCGTTGCCAAGCGCGTGCTGCGACGCACCCTCACGACGCTCCAGCCCGAGCTCGACGCTGGCACCCCGATCGTCGGCCTCGAGCCGAGCTGCACCGCGATGCTGCGACACGACGCCCCCGACCTGCTCGGACCGCAGGGGTATGCCGCCCAGCTCGCCTCCTCGACGCACACGCTCGCCGAGGCGCTGGCGACGTTGGCTCCGGAGTGGGAGCCCCCGCAGGTGAGTGGTGCCGATGGTGCCGGTGGCGTGGGTGGGGCGGGTGGTGTGGGTGACGGTAAT
>JAKDLQ010000169.1 GCA_030452775.1 Micrococcales bacterium
CGACGGGTCGGGCGGGGGCGGGGTCATGGGTCTGGCCCGCGACCTCTGGGTCCCGCTCAGCACAGGCGGCAAGGACAAGATCAACGCGGCCATGGTCACCGGTGGTCCCAGAGCGCAGTTGCAGACGGTCCGCGCCGTGACCGGGCTACCCATCGAGGGCTACGTCGTCATCGGGTTCACCGGCTTCAAGAAGGTCGTCGACGAGCAGGGCGGCATCCCCATCGTCATCCCGAAGACCGTGGACGCGTCACACGCCAAGCTCGTCATCAAGGCCGGGCCACAGGTGCTCTCGGGCAAGGAGGCGCTGGCCTATGCTCGCGAGCGCAAGACGTTGCCGGACGGCGATTTCGGTCGCTCACGGCACCAGGGCGAGTTGATCCTGGCCGCGGCGGTCAAGGCGAAGCAGGCAGGACCCATCGCCATCCCTGCAGCTCTGAGCAGCTTGAGCAAGGTCGGTGCCAGCGACGTCGACGCCGCCCAGATCCTCACCTACACCGCTGGCCTGCACCGGCTCAACCCGATGAAGGTGGGCCGTGGAGTGGCCAAGGGCCCGTTCGGCTGGGCGGGCAGGGCCTCGATCGTCGTGCTCGGCGAGCAGGCGCGCGGCCTGTTCACCCGGTTCAAGGACGGCAACCTGCCATGAGCGAGCCGGTCACCACCCCGGCGTGTGACTCTACGGGTGCCGCGATCCGCTGGGCGCGCACCGCGGACATCCGCGGCATCCGCTCCCTCGTCGTCCCACTCGCCGAGCAGCGTGTACTCGTGAGCAAGGAGATCGTCACCTACTACGAGAGCGTCCAGGAGTTTCGCGTCGCCGAGCGCGATGGCGCCCTCATCGGGTGCGGCGCCCTGCACGTCATGTGGGAGGACCTCGCGGAGATCCGCACCCTGGCGGTCGCGCGGGAGGCGCTCGGCGCCGGCCTCGGCGGCCAGCTCCTCGAGACGCTCGTCGAGGACGCTCGCGAGCTCGGGGTGCGCCGACTCTTCTGCCTCACCTTCGAGACACGCTTCTTCGAGCGACACGGCTTCGTGCCGATCGAGGGGCGTGCCGTCTCGGGCGCCGTCTATGCCGAGCTGCTGCGCTCCTACGACGAGGGCGTGGCCGAGTTCCTCGACCTCGAGCGGGTCAAGCCCAATACCCTCGGCAACACGCGCATGCTGCGCACCCTTTGATTCGATGGATCTGCGCGTCACATACGACGCGCAAACCACATCGAATCAGGGGTGGCTGGGGCGGGCACGAGGTGGCGCACTACCGATCCGGCTACCTGACAGCGCGGCTAGAGTCTGCCCATGGACTCTCCAGCGCAGCGAAGTGCCCCGCCGGACATCATCGTTGTCATGGGGGTCTCCGGCTCCGGCAAGTCGACGGTTGCCAGGGCGGTGGCGGCGACGATGGGGTGGGACTTCGCCGAGGGCGACAACTTCCATTCGGCCTCGAACGTCGCAAAGATGCACAGCGGACACCCCCTGACCGACGCAGACCGGTGGCCGTGGCTCGAGGCGATCGGCGACTGGATCAGCGCGCAGGTGTCCCGTGGTGAGTCCGGGGTCGTCACCTGCTCAGCGCTGCGCAGGGCCTACCGGGACCTGCTGCGCCAGGGCCGCCCCGCCGTGCGCTTCCTCGACGTGAGCGCACCGGAGCAGACCATCGAGGGGCGGATGCAGCACCGGTCCGGGCATTTCATGCCGCCGAGTCTGCTGCCGAGCCAGCTCGCAACGTTGGAGCCGTTGGGGCCTGACGAGCCGGGGGTCGAGGTGACGACGGAGGGGACGCCGGACCAGGTGCTCGAGCGCTCCCTGGAGGCCCTCGGCCTCCGCAAGCCCGGCTGACCGTCACCAAGCCAGCGTCTCCAGCCCAGCGCCACCAGCCCAGCGCCACAGAACCGGCTCTTGTGAGTCTCTTCGAGGGTGGTGGCCAGCTGTCAGGAGGGGAGCTGGAATCGTCCACCCGTCAGCGGTTCCACGAGACCGTCGGCTACCAGTGAGTCCAGGCAGCGCAGCACTTGGACGTCCTGGGGGCCGGCATCTCGCAGTTCGCGAAGGGTCAGGGCGTGATGCCGGTCGCGGAGCCGACGCAACAGCTCACCCCGGACCTGACGGTCGGTGCCCTTCCAGGTCTGCCCGCGCCGCGCCGGGCCATCGTAGGCGGGCCGACCCGCGAGGTTCCACGCGCAGAGATCGGCGACCGGGCACTGGCCGCAGCGTGGTCCTCGCGCGACACATACGAGCGCGCCGAGCTCCATGACAGCGACGTTCCAGACAGTGGCCGTATGCCGCTCCCTCGGCATCGCCCGAGCCGCGAACTCGCTCTCGGCCCTGGAGGGCGTCGCCCGGCTCGACTGGGCACTGCCCTCGATCAGGCGGGCCAGGACGCGACGCACGTTGGTGTCAACGACGACCTCCGGGAGACCGAAGGCGAAACACGCGACGGCGGCAGCCGTGTAGGCGCCGACACCGGGCAGCGCCAGCAACTCCTCGGACGTGTCCGGTACGGCGCCGCCATGCCGCTCGACCATGATCGTGGCTGCCTCGTGCAGCCGCAGTGCCCGGCGCGGATAGCCGAGCCGACCCCAGGCCCGCACCGCATCCCCGGGTGCCGCAGCCGCCAGGGCAGCCGGTGTCGGCCATCGCTGCAGCCACTCGCGCCAGACCGGTTCGACCCGCGACAGCGGGGTCTGCTGGGCCATCACCTCGGACAGGTAGACACCCCAGGGACCGGCATCGCGAGCTCGCCACGGCAGGTCCCGCCCGTGCCAGGCGTACCAGTCGTTGATGCGCTGGTGGAGGGCTGCGGTCGGGAGCGGGTGAGCGGCATACATGATCGCCTGCTCACAGGTAGCGCTCAAGGATGCTGGATTCGGCCAGGCGCGACAGGCCTTCGCGCACGGCACGCGCCCTCCCCTCGCCGACGCCCTCGATGAGCATGAGATCGTCGATGCCGGCGGCGAGCAGACGCTGCAAGGAGTCGAAGTGCATGACCAGCCGCTCGATGATGGTCGGCGGGAGACGCGGCACCTTGGTGAGGAGCCGGTATCCGAGCGGGCTGACAGGCGCGTCGAGGCTGTCACCGACGAGCGAGAAGCCGACCGCGCGGGCTCCCGCCGCAAGATCGAGCATCTCCGCCGGGCCCAGCCCTTCGAGGTTCGCCAGCGCCTCCCCGAGGGTGAGATCGGACTTGGTGGCCGGTAGGTAGTCGCGGATGACGAGCTCTCGATCGTTGCCCAGACCGCCGATGAGCTCCTCGAGTTGGAGGCTGAGCAGCCGCCCATCGGCACCGAGCTCGACGACATAGTCCTGGATCTCAGCCGAGATGCGCTGGACCATCTCGAGCCGCTGGAGCACCGCCGTGACGTCGCGGATCGTGACGAGGTCCTCGATCTCCAGTGCTGACAGGGTCCCGGTGACCTCGTCGAGGCGCGCCTTGTATCGCTCGAGGGTCTGCAGCGCCTGGTTCGCGCGCGACAGGGTGGTCGGCGAGCCCTCGACGACGTGTCGCTTGTCACCGACATAGAGGGCCACGACCCCCATCGACTGGCTCACCGAGATGACGGGGAAGCCGGTCTGCTTGGCGACCCGCTCTGCGGTCCGGTGGCGAGTGCCGGACTCGGAGGTCTGGATCGTGGGATCCGGTACGAGCTGGATCGCGGCACGCAGGATGCGGTTGGCGTCACGGTCTAGCACCACGGCGCCGTCCATCTTGCACAGCTCGCGCAGGCGGGTGGCCGAGAAGTGGACGTCGAAGTGGAATCCGCCGCTCGAGATCGACTCGATGACCCGGTCGTAGCCGAGCACGATGAGAGCCCCCGTCCGGCCGCGCAGAATCCGCTCGAGGCCATCTCGAAACTCCGTGCCCGGTGCGACCGCGGCGAGGGCGGCACGCAGCAGAGCGTCGTCCTTGTCCATCGCTTCCCGTCCGCCCGTCGGGCTCGTCCGGCTCGTCTGTGGGCGGTCAGCCCGGTCGATCGGCAGTCTACGGGCTGAGCGCCCCGGTCGCCTCCACTGCCCGGCGACGGCCTATTCTGCCGACGCAGTCAATGGCGTCTGCCACGTCGGCCACCTCTATCGCCCGGATCTCATCCGGGACCCGGGCGTCGGCGAGCCCGCCCGCGGGCACCAGTGCGAAACGGAACCCCATGCGGACCGCCTCTGCGAGCCGCCGCCCGATGCCACTCACCCGGCGGATCTCGCCGGCCAGGCCCACCTCGCCGAACGCGACGAGATCCCGCGGTAGTGGTCGATCCATCACCGAGGACGCCAGCGCGAGCACCATCGCGAGGTCTACGGCCGGCTCGGTGAGCCGCACCCCACCGACGGTGGCGGCAAAGATGTCGTGCGAGCCCACCGGCGCGCCGGCCCGCTTGTCGAGCACGGCGATGATCATGGCCAGACGAGCCGCATCGAGGCCGCTCGACGTACGCCGCGCGGAGGACGGGCCCGAGGCGGCGACGAGCGCCTGCACCTCGGCCACGAGGGGTCGTCGACCCTCCAGCGTCACGGTGACGCACGTCCCGGCGACGGTGTGCTCACGGCTGCCGAGGAAGAGCCCACTGGGGTCGGTGAGACTGACGATCCCGGCTTCGGACAGGTCGAAGCAGCCGACCTCATCGGTGGGCCCGTAACGGTTCTTGACAGCGCGCACCAGGCGCAACCGTGATTGTCGGTCGCCCTCGAACTGGACGACGACATCGACGAGATGCTCGAGGGCCCGAGGGCCCGCGATCGCTCCGTCCTTGGTGACGTGGCCGACGAGGAGCACCGCGATGCCCCGCTCCTTGGCGACCGCGATGAGGCTCGCGGTGACCTCTCGGACCTGGCTGATGTTGCCCGCCTGACCCTCGACCTGCGCGCTCGCGACGGTCTGGATCGAGTCGATGACAAGCAGATCGGGCTGCACCCGCTCGACCTGGCCAAGAACCACCCCCAGATCTGTCTCGGCGGCGAGGTAGAGCGAGGACGCCATCGCATCGATCCGCTCGGCCCGCGTGCGCACCTGGGCCGCCGACTCCTCGCCACTGACGTAGAGGACACTGCCTCCGGCTCGCGCTCTGCGCGCGGCGACGTCGAGCAACAGCGTCGACTTCCCGATCCCTGGCTCTCCGGCGACCAGCACCACAGCGCCGGGGACGAGCCCGCCGCCGAGCACCCGGTCGAGCTCGGTGACGCCGGTGGCACGCGCGGCGGCGTGCGTGAGGTCGACCTGCCCGATCGGCAGGGCCGGCGCGCTCAGGTCCGTGGCCGCCGCCG
>JAKDLQ010000009.1 GCA_030452775.1 Micrococcales bacterium
TCCCACAAGGTCAGGCCATGGGTCGTGACGTCGAGGTCGTGGTGGTGCCGCTGCCGGTACTCGAGCGGGTCGGTGTCGGCCATGAGGTGGCCGCGGGACCGGTACGCGTGGATCAGCTCCTGGACCCGAGAGACCTTGTTGATGTCGTCATCGTGCGAGGAGTCGACGTCCCGCGTCCAACGAATCGGCTCGTAGGGGATCCGCAGCGACTCGAAGATCTCGTCGTAGAACCGGTCGTCGCCAAGGAGCAGCTGGTGGATCCGCTTCAGGAAGTCGCCGCTCTGGGCGCCCTGGATGATCCGGTGGTCATAGGTGGAGGTGAGCGTGAGGATCTTGCTCACGGCATTCTCGTTGAGCGTCTTGGTGCTGGCGCCCTGCCACTCCGCCGGGTACTCGAGGGCGCCGACGGCGATGATGGTGCCTTGACCTGACATGAGGCGAGGCACCGAGTGCACGGTGCCGATACCGCCCGGGTTGGTCAAGGTGATCGTCGTGCCCTGGAAGTCCTCAACGGCCAGCTGGTTGTTGCGGGCCTTGCGGACCATCTTCTCGTAGGCGGTCCAGAAGTGGACGAAGTCCAGCTGGTCGGCCCCCTTGATCGACGGGACGACGAGGGTCCGGCTGCCGTCGTCCTTCTGCAGGTCGATGGCGAGTCCGAAGTTCACGTGCTCGGGCTGGACGAGCGTGGGCTTGCCGTCCCTCATGGTGAAGCCGTTGTTCATCTCCGGCATCGATGCGAGAGCCTTGACCATGGCGTAGCCGATGATGTGGGTGAACGAGACCTTGCCGCCGCGCGAGCGGGCGAGGTTGTTGTTGATGACCACTCGGTTGTCGATGAGGAGCTTGGCCGGCACGGCGCGAACGCTCGTCGCGGTGGGGACCGTCAGCGAGCTTTCCATGTTTGACACGACACGGGCGGTGGCGCCGCGAAGGGGCGTCATGACGAGGTCGCTCGGTGGTTCCGCCGCGGGAGCATCCGAGGTGTCGCGTGGCTTGGCCGGCGCCTTGGCGCTGCCGACGGGGTGCTTGGTCGCTGACTCAGCAGGGGCGGTGGGCTCGCGCGGGGTGGGCGGCGGGGACTCGCTGGGCGCAGTCGACTTGGCAGGCGCGGTCGGCGTCGCGTTGGTCGCACCAGACGGCACAGCCTCGACCTTGGCAGGGGCTGGAGCAGGACTCGGGACCCGTCCGTCCTCCGCTACCGCGGCAGGAGCGCCGTTGGTCGTCTCCGAGTCCCCGCTTGGCTCGTATGCCGAGAAGAACTCCCACCACGCCTGGTCGACGGAGTTCTTGTCCTCGAGGTACTGCTGGTAGAGCTCGTCGACGAGCCACTCGTTGGCCCCGAATTCGGCCATCGGGTCGTTGGACGTTGACTGTTCGGACACGGCGAATGCGCCTCTTTCGTAGCCTCGGTGTCTGGCGTTGGTGTCTGGCGTTCGATACGGGCACCAAGCCTAGCCCGGAACGGCGCCATCCCGTCGCGTGGTCCGGTGTTCGATCCGGCCCGTGCCGGAGGGCCAGTCGCCGCCGTGCTGACTACACGATCTGTCAGGAGATGTCGGACCGCAACGTGCGCCAGGTGCCGAGACCTGTCATGACGGCGGCGTAGGCGAGCAGCACGAGAGCCGCGGCCCACCACACGAGCGTCGTGGTCCCGGGTGACGACACGGCGCCGACCATGCCCTCGGTGGCGCTGCTGGGGAAGTACGGTGCGATCGACTTGCCCCAGTCCTGGTTGGCAAAGAGCAGGTTGAGCAGCGGCTCGACGATCCAGGCGAAGCCGACGGCGACAAAGAGGGCTGCGACCTGGCTGGGGATGAGGATCCCGATGCCGAGGCCGATGAGGGCCCAGAGGCCGAGGACGAGCAGGGACATCACCAGGGTTCGTAGCGCGCCGTCCGGAAGGATGTCATAGCCCTTGCTCGCGATGATCGCCGCACCGACCCCGAAGGAGGTGAGGGTGCCGACCACCCCGTAGAAGGCGCCGAGGGCGAGCAGCGAGATCACCTTCGCGGCCATCACCTTGGCTCGCTTCGGGATCGCGAGAAACGTGCTGGTGATGGTCTTGTGACGGTATTCGGTGCCGATCATCAGCACCCCGACCGCCAGGAGCAGGACCTGTGAGATCTGCAACCCCGCTGAGTAGGTGCTGCTCACCATCTCGGGGTCATCGAGGCCGGGCAGCGTCACGCCAGGTCCGACCTCGGTGCCGGCGAAGAAGAACGCCGAGAGCCAGGCGAAGACGCCGCTGCCGAGAATGACCGGGATGAGCAGCCCCCACCAGAGCCTCGTCGAGAAGAACTTGCGGAACTCGGACCGAATCGCGGGGATCATCGCAGCTCCTCCGCGCCGGAGGCAGGAGCGCCTGCCGGGATCGCCGGTGCGCCGGTCGGTGGTGGTAGATCGGGCGGGCCGCCGCCATGGCCGGTCGCCTCGTCGTCGGTGGCATCGAGGTTGCCGTTCGACTCGGTGAGGTTGAAGAAGAGGTCCTCGAGGTGCGTCTGCTCCTGCCGCAGCTCGTAGATGGCCACGCCGGCGGAGAGCGCGATGTCACCGACGGTGTCGGTGCGCTCGGCCGTCACGATCAGACCCCCGGGGGCCGGCTCGACCCGTAGCCGGGCCGCAGTCAGGGCCGCCGACAGCCGCGCCGGATCGGACGAGCGGACGAAGGCCGTCGGCTCACCGCGCAGTTCCGTGACGGTTCCCTGGGCCACGCGACGGCCACCGGTGATGATGACCACCTCGTCGACGGTCTGCTCGACCTCGGAGAGCATGTGGCTCGAGATGAGCACGGTGCGCCCCTCGGACGCGAGGTGCCGCAGGAAGCTGCGCAGCCAACGAATGCCCTCAGGGTCCAGGCCGTTGGCCGGCTCGTCGAGAATGAGGATCTGCGGGTCGCCGATCAGGGCCGCCGCGAGCCCGAGGCGTTGTCGCATACCCATCGAGTAGCCGCCCGCGCGCTGGCGTGCCGCTGCCGGGATCCCGACCAGCTCGAGCAACTCGTCGACCCGCCCGTCCGACACCCCCGCAACGGCGGCAAGGACACGCAGGTGGTCTCGGCCCGACCGGCCCGGATGGAAGTTGGTGGCCTCGAGGGCCGAGCCGACCACGGTGAGTGGGTTGGGAATGTCGCGGTAGCGGCGCCCATCGATCGTCGCCGTGCCAGCAGTGGGCCGGATCAGGCCGAGGAGCATGCGCAGGGTCGTCGTCTTGCCGCTGCCGTTGGGGCCGAGGAAGCCTGTCACCTGCCCCGGCTGCACGCTGAAGTCGAGGCGGTCGACGGCCGTGAGGTCGCCGAATCTCTTGGTCAGACCACGGATCTCGATCTGTCCGGTCCACGCGTCCCGTGTCCTGCTCACCGCTCACCCCCTGGAGCCGACCGAGTCGGCTTCCGTCACTGTCGGGCTCAACTCAACCACACGCCTCGGGTCTTCCGGCGACCTGCCTGGGTGACGGGAGTTCTCCCTATAGTGAGAGGACTATGACCGAGTGGTTGCTGGTGTTGGCCGCCGTCCTGCTCACGGCCGGCACAGCGGTCTTCGTCGCCGCCGAGTTCTCCCTCGTCGCGCTGGACCGGCCGGCCGTGCACCGTGCCATTGACGCGGGTGACTCACGTGCCCGGGTGGTGCTCCAGTCCCTGGGGCAGCTGTCCACCCAGCTGTCGGCGGCGCAGGTCGGCATCACCGTGACGACACTCGCCGTCGGCTATCTCGCCCAGCCCTCGATCGGCCGCCTCCTCGAGGCCCCGCTGGGCGCCATCGGCCTCGGGGGGGCCGCGCTTCCGGCCATCACGAGTGCGATCGCCCTGCTCATCGCGACCGTATTCTCGATGGTCTTCGGAGAGCTGTTGCCGCAGTTCCTCGGCATCTCGGCCCCGCTTGGGACGGCCAAGATCGTGGCGTTGCCTGTCCGTGTCTTCGCCGTGATCGTCAGGCCGCTCATCCTCGGGCTCAATGGCTCGGCCAACCGCTTCCTGATGGCCATCGGTATCGAGCCGCAGGAGCAGCTCTCCGGTGCTCGGACCCCGCAGGAGCTGCGCAGCCTCGTCCAGCGCTCCGCCGAGGCGGGCACCCTTGATGTGACGACGGCCCGCATGCTCACCAAGTCCCTCGGTTTCGGGGAGCGGACCGCGGACGACGTCATGACCCCGCGGGTGCGCTGCCGTGGCATCCACCGCGACGAGTCGGCCGAGGACGTGCTCACGCTGTCGCGGCGCACCGGACACTCCCGCTTCCCGGTCCTGGGGCGAGACTGGGATGACATCGACGGCTTCGTCCACGTCAAGAAGGCGATGGCGGTGCCGCACGAGCGACGAGGGGACGTCCCCGTCTCGGCGCTGATGTCCGAGCGGCTCCTCGTCCCGGAGACGATCCGCCTCGACCCGCTCCTGCGAGCGTTGCGTGAGGGTGGCTTCCAGATGGCCGTCGTCGTCGACGAATACGGCGGCACCTCCGGCCTCGTCACCCTCGAGGACGTCGTCGAGGAGATCGTCGGCGAGGTGGCGGACGAGCACGACCGGACGCGGCAGGGGGGTCGAGAACTGCTCGACGGCTCGTGGACGGTGCCTGGCCTGTGGCGTCCCGACGAGGTCCGCGACGCGCTCGACGTCGAGATCCCCGACCACCACACCTACGAGACGACGGGCGGCTTCGTCATGGAGACCCTCGGCCGCGTCCCGATGGTCGGCGACGTCGTGCATGTGCCCGGCTGGACGATCCACGTCGTGGGGATGGAAGGCCGCCGGATAGATCGGCTTCGCTTCGTCCCGGACCCTGACCCTGACTCTGACCCGAACTCCACGGCGCCGCCTGCGGCAGAACCCGGAGCCCGGCCCGGATGAGCAACGCGTGGGTCTACGTCGTCTCGCTCTGCCTCCTCCTCGGCAACGCGTTCTTCGTGGGGGGCGAGTTCTCCGCCATGGCGGTACGCCGCTCGGCGCTCGAGCCGCTCGCCGACGCCGGCAGCAAGCGGGCCGCGACCAGTCTCGAGGCGCTCGAGCGGCTCGGGTCGATGCTCGCCACCGCCCAGCTCGGGATCACCGTGTGTTCGGTAGGTCTCGGTGCGTTGGCGGAGGCTGCCCTGCACCACCTCTTCGAGCCGGTCTTCCTCGTGGCGGGCCTCGCCGACGCCTGGGCGAGTGGGACGGCACTCGGGGTGGCCCTGCTCGTCGTGTCCTACCTGCACATCGTCATCGGCGAGATGATCCCCAAGAACATCGCCATCGCGGGCCCGGAGCGGGCTGCCCTGCTGCTCGTCCCGCCGCTCTACTACCTGTCGAACGTGCTGCGGCCGGTCGTGCACGCCATGGAGGCCACCGCCAAGGCGCTCGTTCGCCTCTTCGGTATCGAGCCTCAGGACGAGATCGCGTCGGCCTTCAGCGCCGAGGAGGTCGCCGAGATCGTCAGCGAGTCCCGCCGCGAGGGCCTCCTCGAGGAGGAGCGACACGGTCTCGTGCGCAAGACCCTCGAGTTCTCCGACAAGCTCGCTCGCGACGTCGCGGTCGCCTCCGATGCCCTGACCTGCGTCACGTTGGGCGTCACTCCGGCCCAGATCGAGCGGCTCGTTGCCAAGCGGGGCTTCTCCCGTTACCCGGTCGCCGATCCTTCCGGTGAGATCGCCGGCTACATCCACCTGAAGGACATCCTCTACGCCAACGACGAGCGCCATGAGCTGCCCATCCCGCCCAAACGCATCCGGCGCCTCGCCACCGTCCGCCCGGACGACGAGATCGAGGCGGTGCTCGCCACGATGCAGCACACGGGCGCCCATCTGGCCCGGGTCATCGATGACGACGGTGACGTGATCGGGGTCGTCTTCCTCGAAGACGTCCTCGAGGAACTCGTCGGGGAGGTCACCGACAGCACCCAGCGGTGACCTGCCGTCCCAGCCCAGCGGCATACGAAGCCGGGAGTATGCCGCCGTGCACCGTTCGTGGCGCGCGTCCCTTCGTTTCCGGCAGCGATACCGTGAACGGATGATCACCGTCGATCTGGCGCGGAGTCTCGTTGCCGGGGGGGTGCTGTGGCAGCCGCGCCCCGGTGACCGCTTCACCATCGACCGGCCCAATGTCGTCGGGGAGGTCTTCTGGATCAGCGAGCTGACGATCGACGTGCTGACCTACCACGGGCAGGCACTGCTCGGTTTCAATGGGACCACCGAGTGGGCGCTCGACTCGGTCACGCTCGACTCGGTCACGCTCGACACGGCGCTGTGGCTGCCGCGCGAGGATCAGCTGCGCGAGGTGCTCGGCGCTCGCTTCGCCTCGCTCGCACGCGAGGGCGGGCAGTGGATGGTCCGGTTGGATGAGCCGGCGTCCGGATCGGCGGACTTCGTGGACACCGACGTCGAGTGTGCCTATGCGCTGGCCGTGTTGTCCATCGTGTGATCGATCGGACACGTCGGCCACGGAATGGCGCCCCCGGCAGGATTCGAACCTGCGCTCCCGCCTCCGGAGGGCGGTGCTCTATCCCCTGAGCTACGGGGGCGGCTGCGCACCAGTGCGCCCGGCGAGATTAGCACCGGTCGGGGTGGTTCCCCGAATGGGGGGTCAGCGGCCACCGTCGATCCGCTCGTAGACTCGCGCAATGACCCCGGAAGCGCTGCGCCGAGTGCTCGAGGACGTCGCCGCGCACGCTGCTCGGATCGGTGACCTGCCCGATGAGGCCGAGGGCGGCGCCCCCGCCGGCTCCATATTTCGGCCTGTCGACGGCAGAATGGCCGGGGTCGTCGCCGACTGGGTCACGCCGGTTGCGAGGCGTTGGGCTCCTGATCTCGACCTCTCGCCCGCGGAGCTCGCGACCGTCCTCGCTCAGGGCCTCGTCCAACAGCGGCACATCGATGCCGTCGAGGTGGCTCCGAGCGGACTGCTTGCGATCACGCTCGACGATCGGGCGCGTGCCGAGATCATCCGAACCGTGGAGCAAGGGCAGGCCACGTATGCCCTCGAGCCGTCCGCTACGTACTCGCCCATTGCTGCACAGGCTCCGGGGAGCCGCCTCGCCGAGGACCCGGTGGCTCGGGCGCAGCGCGCCCACGCTCGCATGTGCCGCCTCATCCGCAACGCCGAGGCCGTCGGTGTCGAGGTCCGCAGCAGCGCACGGATCGAGGAGCTGACCCACGTCTCGGAACGGTTGCTGCTCGTGGCGCTCGCAGACCTGCCGCAGCGGCTCGGGACCTTGGCGGGCGATGGAGGCCAGCAGGCGCGGACCGTGGGCGGGCTCGGAAGGCTCGCTGACACGTGGACCCATCCGTTGCGCCCCGAGCGGCTCGGCGAGGCGCTGCTGCCGATCTTCGGTGCCCGGCTCGCCCTGGCCCGCGCGACCCGGATCGTCTTGCGCAATGGACTTGCCCGGCTCGGCGCCCATGCCCCCGAGAGGATGTGAGGATGCGCGCCCATGAAGCCGGGGCTTTGCACGCCGAGGGGTACCGAGGCCCGGCCTGGCTGTCCACCCCCTCCGATGTCAACGCCCTCGCACCCTCGCTCTGGGCCGGGTCGGTGGGCCGGGGAGGCGATGGTGTGCTCACCGTCGGTGGCGTGTCCGCGACCGAGCTCGCGCGAGAGCACGGGACGCCTGCCTACGTCATCGACGAGGACGACTTCCGCACCCGCGCCAAAGCCTTCAGGCTGGCCTATGGCGCCGCCTTCGGCGGCCTTGCGGGTGCCGACGTGTACTACGCCGGGAAGGCCTTTCTCTGCACCGAGATCGTCCGGTGGATCGATGCGGACGGGCTGCGCCTTGACGTGTGCACCGGTGGCGAGCTCGCCGTGGCCCAGCGGGCTGGCCTGCCCGGGGAGCGTATCGGCATGCACGGCAACAACAAGAGCGTCGCCGAGATCCGCGCGGCGCTCGAGTACGGTGTCGGGCGCATCGTCATCGACTCGTTCGAGGAGATCGAGCGCGTGTCGCGAGTCGCCGCCGAGCTCGGCATCGTGGCTCCGGTCCTGGTCCGGGTCACCGTCGGGGTCGAGGCCCACACTCACGAGTTCATCGCGACGGCGCACGAGGACCAGAAGTTCGGCTTGTCGCTGGCAGGCGGACAGGCGTTCGAGGCGGCTCGCCGGATCACCGCGCGGCCACAGACCCTGCGCCTGCTCGGGCTGCACAGCCACATAGGGTCTCAGATCTTCGACGTGGCCGGATTCGAGGTGTCGGCGCGGCGGGTCCTTGGCCTGCACGCGCGCGTCACCACTGAGCTCGGCGTCGAGTTGCCCGAACTCGACCTCGGAGGCGGCTTCGGCATCTCCTACACGACCGAGCACGACCCGCTGACTCCCGAGCTGCTCGCGGCCGGGATGGCCGAGATCGTCGAGCGGGAGTGTCGGGCCGGCGCCATGGCGATCCCCAGGATCTCGATCGAGCCGGGGCGAGCGATCGCCGGACCCAGCACCTTGACGCTCTACGAGGTCGGCACGGTCAAGACGGTCGATCTCGACGGTGGCGCCTCGCGGTTCTACGTGTCGGTGGACGGCGGGATGAGCGACAACGTGCGGACTGCGTTGTACGCGGCCAACTACTCGTGCACCGTGGCGGGCCGCCTCTCCGCTGCCGCCCCGGTCCTCGCCCGGGTGGTCGGTAAGCACTGCGAGAGCGGCGACATCGTCGTCATGGACGAGTTCCTCCCGTCGGACGTCGCCCCCGGGGACCTCATCGCGGTGCCGGCCACCGGTGCCTACTGCCGGTCCCTGTCGAGCCAGTACAACCACACGCCGCGCCCGCCGGTCGTTGCGGTCCGGGAGGGAGGGTCCAGGATCATCGTGCGTCGTGAGACGATCGAGGACATTCTCGCCCTCGACGTGTGAGGGCGCCGGTCATGGCGGCCGCTCATTGTCCGCTCATCATGTCCGGATCTCGAAACAATGACGGCCCCTGGGGCGTTCAGACGGCAGGATTCACGCGTGGACACTGGTCAGAGCACTCAACCGCTACGTGTCGCCCTGCTCGGATGCGGGGTCGTCGGGAGCGCCGTGGCGCGGCTGCTGACCGAGCATGCGGACGACATGGCCGCTCGGGTGGGCGCCCCACTTCAGATCGTCGGCATCGCCGTGCGACGGTTCGGGCGTGACCGTAGCGACACCGGTGTCGCCGCGAGCCTGTTCACGGTCGATGCCGAGGAGCTGGTCACGCGGGCCGACGTCGTCGTCGAGGCGATCGGCGGGATCGAGCCGGCCAGGTCGCTGATCCTGCGGGCGATGCAACACGGTGCGTCGGTCGTCACGGCCAACAAGGCGTTGCTGGCCGAGGACGGCCCGACCCTCTACGCGGCCGCCGCCGACTATGGTGTCGACCTCTACTACGAGGCTGCCGTGGCGGGCGCAATTCCTCTCCTGCGGCCACTGCGTGAGTCCCTGGCCGGTGACGAGGTGCGCGCGGTGCTCGGCATCGTCAACGGGACGACCAACTACGTGCTCGACAAGATGGACACCACTGGCGCCGGCTTCGCCGATGCGATCGAGCAGGCGCAGGCGCTCGGCTATGCCGAGGCTGATCCGACGGCGGACGTCGAGGGTTTCGATGCGGCGGCCAAGGCAGCCATCCTGGCCGCGCTCGCCTTCCACACGCGGGTCGCGGGGAGCGATGTCTACCGGGAGGGGATCGTCGAGGTCTCGGCCGCCGACGTGGCCGCGGCACAGGAGATGGACTCGGTCGTCAAGCTGCTCGCCATCTGTGAGCGTGACGAGCGGGGGGTCTCGGTCCGGGTGCACCCGGCGATGATCCCGAGGACCCACCCGCTGGCCGGCGTCCGGGAAGCCTTCAACGCCGTGTTCGTCGAGGCCGACGCTGCCGGGCAGCTCATGTTCTACGGTCGCGGCGCCGGCGGCGACCCGACCGCGTCGGCGGTGTTGGGTGACCTTGTCGCGGTTGCCCGTCATCGCGTCGGTGGCGGCCTTGGCCCAGGAGAGTCGAGCTATGCCGACCTTCCCGTCCTTGGCATGGGTGAGGTGATGACCCGCTATCACATCAGCCTCGACGTCGAGGACCGGTCGGGCGTGCTGGCCAAGGTGGCGGCGGCCTTCGCGGCCAACGACGTGTCGATCGAGACCGTGCGCCAGCAGCCGGTGTCACGAGACGACGGGAGCAGCGGCGGCGCCAATCTCATCATCGTGACCCACAGCGCCCGCGACGCCGCCCTGAGCGCGACGGTCGAGCAGTTGCACACACTCGATGTCGTACGCGGCGTCAACTCCGTCATGCGGGTGGAGGGTGCGTGATGGCACATCAGTGGCGCGGGGTGATCCGCGAGTACGCAGACCGACTGCCGATGCTCGAGGGGCTGCCGGTCATCACCCTCTGTGAGGGTGGTACCCCCCTGATCCGGGCCGAGAAGCTCTCGGCGCGGGTCGGTGCAGAGGTCCACCTCAAGTTCGAGGGTCTCAACCCGACAGGGTCGTTCAAGGATCGAGGGATGACCGCGGCGATCTCGCTTGCCTCTGCCCACGGCGCCAAGGCGGTCATCTGTGCGAGTACCGGCAACACGAGTGCTTCTGCGGCGGCCTATGCGACCAAGTCCGGCCTGGCCTGCGGCGTGCTGGTCCCCGACGGCAAGATCGCCATGGGCAAGCTGAGCCAGGCCCTTGCCCATGGTGCGATCCTGCTGCAGGTCGATGGGAACTTCGACGACTGCCTGACCCTGGCCCGCAAACTCGCCGAGGCTTACCCGGCCGAGTTGGTCAACTCGATCAACCCGGCCCGGATCGAGGGGCAGAAGACGGCGGCCTTCGAGGTTGTCGATGCCCTCGGTGACGCACCCGACATCCACTGCCTCCCGGTGGGGAACGCCGGCAACATCACGGCCTACTGGAAGGGCTATCGCGAGTACTCGGCTGACCCCGCCGTGAGCGAGAAACCTGGACCCGCGACCCTCCTGCCGATCATGTGGGGTTTTCAGGCGGCGGGCGCCGCCCCGCTCGTCCTCGGCCACCCTGTCGATGACCCGGAAACGATCGCCACGGCGATCCGCATCGGTAATCCCGCGTCCTGGGACAAGGCCATCGAAGCCCGTGACCAGTCCGGTGGTCGCATCGCCTCGGTGACCGACGAGCAAATTCTCGGGGCGCATCGCTTCCTGTCGTCCCGGGAGGGAGTCTTTGTCGAGCCGGGGTCCGCGGCATCGGTCGCAGGTCTGCTCGCGAGCCACGCGGCCGGGCTCGTCCCGGCCGGAGCCCGCATCGTGTGCACGGTGACCGGGCACGGGCTCAAGGATCCGCAGTGGGCGTTACGCAATGCCGATGGCAGTGATATCACACCGACCCGGATCCCGGTCGATGCGGTCTCGGCCGCTGCGGCTCTCCGGCTCGATGGCTGACGTACCGGGCCGGGTGCGAAGCGGACGCTCGGTCCGGGTCCGCGTCCCCGCGAGTAGCGCCAACCTGGGGCCAGGCTTCGACTCGATCGGGCTCGCTCTCGGACTCTGGGACGACTACGTCGTGACGACGGGCGATCAGGCGGGTCTTCGCATCGAGGTGAAGGGTCACGGTGCCGGAGAAGTGCCGACCGACGAGTCCCATCTGGTCTACGCGACGATGACGCACACGTGGCGGACGCTCGGCTTCGAGCCGCCCACTGGGCTGGAGATCGAGGCCGGTAACGGGGTCCCGCACGGACGCGGCCTCGGGTCATCGGCGACGGCGATCGTCGCGGGCGTCTTGGCGGCACAGGCCCTCTCGCTGCCGACAACAGCCGAGGCCGGAGAGACCGTCGCGGTGGATCTCACGGTCACGGCACACATCGCGAGTCGACTGGAGGGACATCCGGACAACGCCACTGCCAGTGTCTACGGCGGTCTCACGGTGAGTTGGATGCCGGATCTCTCTGGCCGCGACCAGGGGGAGGTCACCGTGTCGGCTCGCCCGGTCTTGCATCCGGAGTTCGATGTCGTCGCCCTGGTGCCAGAGGAACAGTTGTCGACGGAGACGGCCAGATCCGTCTTGCCCGTGGAGGTCCCGTTCGCCGCCGCGGCAGCCAATGCCGGCCGGTCTGCCTTGCTTGTCCATGCTCTGACGAGTGAACCGGAGCACCTGTACGCGGGGACCCGGGACTGGTTGCACCAGGATTGCCGACGCGCCTCGTACCCCGCCTCGATGGCACTCGTCGACGCTCTGCGGGCGCAGGGTCATGCCGCCGTCATCTCAGGGGCGGGTCCAAGCGTGTTGGTCTTGACCACGCGGGGGCAGGCGGAGACCGTCGTGACGCCGGACTCCCCGGTCTCATGGCGCCGGCTCACCCCAGGGGTCCCGGCCACTGGCGCCAGCGTCGTCGCCCTCGCCTAGCCGGGGTGACACCCCGGCAACGCCTCCTGAAATGACCCTGGGTCTGCATGGGGGTGTTACATTGTGTCTGCACCTGAGGCCGCGCTACGCAGGCTGGTGCACCCACCACCACAGTTGAGACGGCGCATATCGTCGCGGCGCCTGTTGCGTCGAGTGGACTCCAGTTGGCCCGTGTCATTGGTCCAAACTCCGGCACCGTGGACGATCCCGGGCCGCGAACGAGGGGGAAGGATCCTTCGTGTCACCACCACCCAACCGCCCGGTGTCGGGCCTGTCCGCGATGAAGCTGGACGAGCTCAAGGCTGTCGCTTCATCCATGGGCATCACCGGCATCGGCAGGATGCGCAAGAGCGATCTCGTCGAGGCGATCACGTCGCGTCAGTCCCACGGCTCGAGCGACCAGTCCCAGCCGGTCCCGGACGCCCCGGTGCCGGGTTCGGCGCCAACCGCCGGGGCGGCGCCGAGGACCGGCCGGGCGCCGAGACGGGCGAGCCGGCCCGCCGGCGGCGCCGCCCGTGGTGCAGGGAAGACTGCGGAGGCCGGCGACAAGGGCCGGATTCCTGCCGAATCGACCGACCCGCCCGCTGACTCCAAGCGTGCTGACTCCAAGGGTGTTGACTCCAAGGGTCCCGAGTCGAAGGGTGCTGACTCCAAGGGTCCCGAGTCGAAGGGTGTTGACTCCAAGGGTGCTGACTCCAAGGGTGCTGACTCGAGGGACGAGGTCACCAGTGCGCCTCCGCGACGGGGCCGGCAAGCGAGCCAGCAACGTCTCCAGGGAGAGCGCCGCCAGGACGACGCGGCGAGCAGCCGGGCCGACGGCCGCCAGGACGATTCGGCCACCACCCCGGCCGATCGCCGCAACCAGGCCGATCGGCCCGAGCAGCAGGGCGCCCAGCACCGGAGCCAGCCTGACGAAGAGCAGCAGGGTGGCCGGCGTGGCCGTAGCCGCCAGCGCAGCCGGGACCGCAAGCGCGGTCGCGGTCGTGACGGGCAGGACTGGAGTGACGCCGAGCTACAGATCTCCGAAGACGATGTCCTCGTGCCCATCGCCGGCATTCTCGACGTGCTCGACAACTATGCCTTCGTGCGGACCTCCGGTTACCTGCCCGGACCCAACGACGTGTACGTCCCGCTCGGTGTCGTCAAGAAGCACAGCCTGCGCAAGGGCGACGCCGTCACCGGTGCTGTCAAGGCGCCGCGCGACGGCGAGCAGGCGCAGGGTAGCGCCGGACGCCAGAAGTACAACGCGCTCGTGCGGCTCGACACGGTCAACGGGACCACACCGGAGGACGCGCTGAAACGGGTGGAGTTCCACACCCTGACGCCGCTCTACCCGCAGCAGCGGCTGCGCCTGGAAACCGAGCCCACCGTGATGACAACGCGAGTCATCGATCTGGTCGCCCCCATCGGCAAAGGCCAACGCGGCCTCATCGTGGCTCCGGCCAAGGCCGGCAAGACGATGATCCTGCAGGCTCTCGCCAATGCGATCACGACGAACAACCCCGAGTGCCATCTCATGGTCGTCCTCGTCGACGAGCGTCCCGAGGAGGTGACCGAGATGCAGCGCGCGGTCAAGGGCGAGGTCATCTCCTCGACCTTCGACCGTCCGGCCGACGACCACACGACGGTTGCCGAACTCGCGATCGAGCGCGCCAAGCGACTCGTCGAACTTGGCCATGATGTTGTCGTGCTGCTCGATTCGATCACCAAGCTGGGCCGCGCCTACAACCTCTCCGCTCCGGCCAGTGGGCGCGTCCTCTCCGGCGGCGTCGACTCGGCCGCGCTCTATCCCCCGAAGAAGTTCTTCGGCGCCGCCCGCAACATCGAGAACGGTGGTTCCCTCACCATTCTTGCGACCGCACTCGTCGAAACCGGGTCGAAGATGGACGAGGTGATCTTCGAGGAGTTCAAGGGCACCGGCAACATGGAGCTGCGCCTCAGTCGCGACCTGGCCAACCGGCGCATCTTCCCTGCCGTCGACATCAACGCATCCGGCACGCGTCGCGAGGAGATCCTGCTCGCCGACGAGGAGCTGAAGATCATGTGGAAACTGCGACGGGTCCTCGCCGCCCTCGATGACCAGCAGAGTATCGAGCTGCTCCTGTCCAGGCTCAAGAAGAGCAGGACCAACTACGAGTTCCTCACCCAGGTCCACCAGAGCGCAAGCACCAAGCTCGACCAGGACTGACCCTGTCTCGTGACCTGGCCGGGCCAACCGCGCAGCCAACTGTGCAGTTGGCCCCGCGAGAGTCAGGCGGCCCGGTCATGCCCTCGCTCTACCTGGTCCATGAACCGATCCGGCGCCAGCCGCAAGCCGAGCACCGGGATGCGCAGGACCGCCTCTCCGGTCAGCACGACATCGTTCTGTCGTATCGCGTCATCGATCGGGGTGAGCGCCCAGAGGTGATGGCCACCGTCGATCTCGACCACGAGACCGATGCCCTCCCACGCCACGTCGAGATAGACGCGCCCGCCGGGCAGGGTTCGCACCACCTGGCGGCTCGGCGCCGGCAAGCCACGTGCCCGGCAGAGGCGGCCGAAGTCGAGCTCACCCAATGAGTGGGCGCCGTCGCACACATCGCGGATCACGGTGTCGAGGAACTCTCGACGCCGGCTCCGTGACGTGGACCGCCAGGCATCGAGGAGCCGTTCCGGGGTCGTGAGCCGTTGCTGGAGGACGAGGCAGACCAGCAACGCCGCCTGCCGATCGGACGTCGCCCAGGCGGCCGCACGAATGGCGGCCACCTCGGGTCGCACCCGCGGCACACCCACGGAGATGACCGGGCCGGTGCTTCGCGGTCGATGCAGCCGGACGCCGGCGACGGCATGGTGTCGGTTGGCAGCGGGGATCGAGACGTCGATCTGATCCAGATCGAAGCGGCGCAGGCCAGCCGCAACGAGCGCTGCGGCACCGTCGAGGACGGCGCCGGATCCGCTCTCCCAGACTGCCTGCCACAGCTGTGCCCTGCCGCTCGGTGCCACGGTCCCGATGACGACCGTATGCCGTCCGCCCCTGGTCCACCGTCCCGCGTTGAGCTCGGACTGCACGTCGTGTCTCGACAGCCCGGCCACACGCAGGTCCCGTCGATGGGCGACCCCGTCATGCAGCGCGGCAAGGTCCGCGCCGATGGCGGCCCGGACTGCGCGCGACCGACGTCGCCCGGGCCGATCGATGACGGGATCGTGCATCCCTCCAGCGTGCCCGAGACCGGCCCCACGACGGCTGAGCCCTGTGGACAACCGAGCCTGCGGGGCCAGACGCACAGTCAGTTGTGCGCTTGACCCCCCGTGCCTTTTGGGCGAAGGGGCCGGTTCTGGCACACTCTTCAGGTGGACCGGTTCACGGCATCGACCGACCCGGACACCCGGATCAAGGAGAGCACATGAAGAAGGACCTGCACCCCGACTACGTGGAGACCACGGTCACCTGCACCTGTGGCAACACGTTCACCACCCGCAGCACCGCTGCGTCGGGCTCGATCGCGGCCGACGTCTGCTCGCAGTGCCACCCGTTCTACACCGGCAAGCAGAAGATCCTCGACACCGGTGGCCGCGTCGCGCGCTTCGAGGCGCGCTACGGCAAGAAGGCCGCCAAGTAGGTCCCCCGCCCGCCGGCTCCACGACCTCGGTCGTCGGGGCCGGCGTTCGCTTTCCCTCGCGATGCGCCACCGTTCCAGCCGAAGGGCCCAGCATGCATGACTCCGTGCAGTCGATCCTCGTCGAGTACGCCGACCTCGAGTCGCGGCTCGCCGATCCGTCCACCCACACGGACCAGGATCTCGTGCGAACCCTCAACAAGCGCTACGCGGCGCTCGCCCCGACCGTGGCTGCGGTCCAGGTCTGGCAGCGGGCGGCCGACGATCTCGAGACGGCCCGCGAGCTCGCCACCGAGGACGCGGGCTTCGCGGCAGAGGTCCCCGGCCTCGAGGCCGCTCTCACCGAGGCGGAGGAGACGCTGCGGCACCTCCTCATCCCGCGCGACCCGGACGATGACCGGGGCGTCATCCTCGAGATCAAGGCGGGCGAGGGCGGTGACGAGTCGGCGCTCTTCGCCGGCGACCTACTGCGGATGTACCTGCGCTATGCCGAGACCCGTGGGTGGCGGGCGGCGATCGAGGATGCCACCGAGTCCGATCTCGGTGGGTACAAGGACGTCCGGGTCTCGATCGCCCCCCGACGCAACGATGCTCCCGGCGAGGGGCCGTGGGCCCGGCTCAAGTACGAGGGTGGCGTACACCGGGTCCAGCGCGTCCCGGTGACCGAGTCCCAGGGCCGGATCCACACGAGCGCCGCGGGGGTGCTCGTCATGCCGGAGGTCGACGACGTGGCGGAGGTCGACCTCGACCCGAACGACCTGCGCGTCGACGTCTACCGCAGCTCCGGCCCCGGCGGCCAGAGCGTCAACACGACCGACTCGGCGGTGCGGATCACCCACGTGCCATCCGGGGTGGTCGTCTCCTGCCAGAACGAGAAGTCCCAGCTCCAGAACAAGGAGGCGGCCTTGCGCGTGCTGCGCGCCCGGCTGCGCCAGATGGCGAAGGACGAGGCCGACGCCGCAGCGTCCGCGGCCCGCCGCTCACAGGTGCGCACCGTCGACCGATCCGAACGGATCCGCACCTACAACTTCCCGGAGAACCGGATCTCCGACCACCGCACCGGTTACAAGTCCTACCACCTCGACGCGGTCCTCGGCGGTGACCTCGAGCCCGTCGTCCGGTCCGCGCTGCAGGCCGACGAGGCCGCCCAGCTCGCGGCGCTGGCCGAGCAGTGAGCGGCCTGCGCGGGGCCATCCGGTCGGCAACGGCGCAGCTCACCGCCGCCGGGATCGGGTCACCGGAGGTCGACGCGGTCGCGCTCGCAGCGCATGTGCTGCGGGTCGATCCCGCGGAGGTGCGCCGCCGGATGGCCCTCGGCGCCGGCCTGCCCGCATCGTTCGTGCAGGCGTATGCCGCCGTGCTGGCCGAGCGGGCCCGCCGAGTCCCGCTGCAACACCTCACCGGGTGGGCCCACTTCCGGCGGCTCGACCTCGCGGTCGGCCCCGGGGTCTTCATCCCACGGCCCGAGACCGAGGTGCTCGTCGACCTCGCCCTCGCGGAGGTGGACCTTCTCGTGCGAGGCGGGGTGAGCGGCATACGGGCCGTCGACCTGTGTGCCGGGTCGGCCGCGATCTCCCTGGCCCTCAAGGAGGAACGGCCCGCGCTCACGGTCCGCGCGCTCGAGCTGTCGGAAGCGGCGGTCGCCTGGGCGATCGCCAACCGGGACCGCCTCGGCCTCGACGTCGAAGTGATGCGCGGCGATGCGATGCAGCCGTGCTTCGAGGACTGGACCGGCGCGGTCGACCTCGTCACGGTGAACCCGCCCTACATCCCCAGCGACTCGGTGCCCATCGACCCGGAGGTCCGCGACCACGACCCCGACATCGCGCTCTACGGCGGCAGCGCGGACGGGCTGGCGATCCCGTTGCGTGTCGCCCGCGTGGCGGCGGGCCTGCTGCGGCCGGAGGGGCTGCTGCTCATGGAGCACGCCGATGTGCAAGGCGAGTCGCTACCGGCGCGGCTCGCTGCGACGGGGGAGTGGGCCGAGGTGCAGGGCCACGTCGACCTCACCGGATCGCCGCGGGTGACAGCGGCGCGGCGGGCATCCAGCGAGCCGGACTAGGCTCGGACGAGTGAGTGAACGCTTCGACTGCACCACCTCCGGGGGGCGCAACGACGGTATCGCCGCCGCAGGTGCCGCGATCCGGCAAGGAGAGCTCGTGGTCCTGCCGACCGACACCGTCTATGGCATCGGCTGCGACGCCTTCGACCCGGCCGCCGTCACGGCCGTCCTCGCGGCCAAGGGGCGCGGCAGGGACCTGCCGCCACCGGTGCTCATCCCCACCGCGCGCACCGCGCAGGGTCTCGCGACCGAGATCCCCGACTACGCCAAGGCGCTGATGGAACGCTTCTGGCCGGGGCCGCTGACGCTCGTGCTCAAGGCGCACACCTCGCTGCAGTGGGACCTCGGCGACACCAACGGCACGGTCGCCCTGCGGGTGCCCTCCGACGAGACGGCGCTCCAGCTCCTCGCCGATGTCGGTCCGATGGCTGTCACGAGTGCCAACTCGACCGGTTCACCGCCGGCCCGGACCGCCGACGAGGCGATGACCATGCTCGGCGAGACGGTCGCAGTCTTCCTCGACGGGGGCCCCGTGAACAGCGACGGCCCCTCGACGATCATCGACTGCACGGGCCTGATGCCGGTCACCCTGCGCCACGGCGCCCTGCCCCAGCAGGACATCGACGCGGCCCTCGAGCCGGAGCCGCAGCCGCCCGCGCCGTAGACGGCATAGTCTGGTCCTGCGCCGCGCCGCATCCATCCTCCAACCCATCGGGAGTTTTCATGGCTGACAACCAGACCTTCTACGGCTCCGACTTCGCTGCCCTCGAGTCCTTCGATCCCGACATCTCGGGCATCCTGCTCTCGGAGCTCGAGCGCATCCGCGGTGGACTGCAGCTCATCGCGAGCGAGAACCTCAGCTCGCCGGCCGTGCTCACAGCGCTCGGCTCGACGTTGTCCAACAAGTACGCCGAAGGCTACCCGGGGCGACGCTACTACGGCGGCTGCTCCGAGGTCGACAAGGCCGAGCAGATCGCCATCGACCGGGCCAAGTCGCTCTTCGAGGCGGAGCACGCCAACGTCCAGGCCCACTCCGGCGCCAGCGCCAACCAAGCCGTCTACGGCGCGTTCATGAAGCCCGGCGAGACGCTGCTGGCCATGTCGTTGCCCATGGGCGGGCACCTGACCCACGGCAGCAGGGTCTCCTTCTCCGGCAAGTGGTTCCATGCCGTCGGTTACGGGGTCGACAAGGAGACCGAGGACATCGACTACGACGAGGTCGAGGCGCTCGCCAAGGAGCACCGGCCCACGATGATCTGCGCCGGCGGCTCGGCGATCCCGCGACTCATCGACTTCGAGCGCCTGCGTGCCATCTCCGACGAGGTCGGCGCGATCTTCTGGGTCGACGCGGCCCACTTCATCGGCCTCGTGGCCGGCAAGGCGATCCCTTCCCCGGTGCCGTACGCCGACGTCGTGTCGTTCACCACGCACAAGGTCCTGCGCGGGCCTCGCTCGGGCGCGCTCGTCTGCAAGGCAGAGCACGCCGCCGCCCTGGACAAGGCAATCTTCCCGATGATGCAAGGCGGGCCGATGATGCACGCGATCGCGGCCAAGGCGGTCAACTTCAAGGAGGCCGCCACACCCGAGTACGCGCAGTATGCCGCCGACGTCATCGCCAACAGCCGCCAGCTCGCGGCAAGCCTGCTCGAGCTCGGGGTCCGCCCGATCACCGGCGGCACCGACACGCACCTGTCCCTGCTCGACCTGCAAGGTATCGGCGTCACGGGCAAGGACGCGGAGGCTCGAGCCGACGCCGCCGGGATCGTGCTCAACAAGAACACCATCCCCTTCGACCCGCAGAAGGCCAACATCGCCTCCGGCATCCGGGTCGGCACCCCGTCGGTGACGACGCAGGGGATGGGCGTCGAGGAGATGAAGCAGATCGCCCGACTGATCCACCGCGCCATCACCGACGGCGACGGCGACCCGAACGGCGCCGTGAGCAAGGAGGTCCACGCGGAGGTCACCGACCTCGTCACCCGCTTCCCCGCCTACCCGCGCTGAGGCCTGCCTCCGGTGCCGCCGACGACGAGCACGTATGCCGCTGCGCCAGCTCAGCGGCATACGTGCACGTGAGGAGCGGCTGAGTGCACGAATACATCCTCATCCTCATCGTCGCGGCCGGCGTCACCTATCTCGTCACACCCTTCGTCCGCAGCCTTGCCGTCGCCACCGGGGCTTTCACGCCGGTACGTGAGCGCGACGTGCACACGACGCCGATCCCGCGGCTCGGGGGCGTGGGGATCTACCTCGGCTTCGTGGCGGCAGCGCTGGTCGCACGGGCCCTGCCCTACCTCGGGACCCTGTTCTCGACGCGACAGATCCTCGGGATCGTCGCGGCCGGAGGCATCGTCTGCCTGCTCGGTGCCTTCGATGACATCCGAGAGCTCGACTGGCCGACCAAGCTCGCGGGTCAGGTGCTCGCGGCGGGGCTGATGGCCTACACCGGCGTGCAACTGCTGTCCCTGCCGATCTTCGGCTACACCGTGCTGCCGACCCCGGTGCTCGTGGCGATCACCGTGTTCGTCGTCATCGCCACCACGAACGCCGTCAACTTCATCGACGGCCTCGACGGGCTCGCGGCCGGGCTCGTCGGGATCGCCGCACTGGCGTTCTTCACCTACTCCTACATCGTGTCCCACTCGTTCGTGCCGGCCAACGTGTTCTCCACGGCCACCTTCATCTCGGCCGCGCTCGTGGGTGTTGCGGCGGGTTCCTCCCGCACAACTTCCATCCGGCCCGCCTCTTCATGGGCGACTCGGGGGCTCTCACGCTGGGGCTGCTCCTCTCGGCGGCGATGATCTCGCTCACCGGCAACGTCAACCCGAGCGACCTGTCGGACAACCAGGCGACGGCCGCCTTCTTGCCCATCATCGTGCCGCTCGCGGTGCTCATGCTGCCCCTGCTCGACATGGTGCTCGCCGTCGTGCGCC
>JAKDLQ010000170.1 GCA_030452775.1 Micrococcales bacterium
CAAGACCGCAGTGGCCGGCTCCGCCTTCGCCTGCGTCAGCGAGTCGGCAGGCGTCACGTGCCTCGACCGGGACCTCGAGCGCGGCTTCTTCATCGCCAAGGGCACCTTCACGACGTTCTGAGCGTGGCAAGGCGGCAGGCCCGCCCTACAATGACGGCGCATCCCCTGTTCCGACCCGACGCCGAAGGGCCGCCGTGGCGTATCTGTTGCTTCTGCACCTGATCGCCGCCGTCGCCGCGCCCGGACTGGTCAAGGTGCTGCGGACCAAGGCCTTCCCGGTCCTCGCCTTGGTCCCGGGCATCGCCTTCGGGTGGCTCCTCTTCGTCGGCGCCGACGTGCGCGCCGGACACGGACCCGCCGAGCACACGATGTGGGTGCCGGGCCTCGGCCTCGACCTCGACTTCCGGGTCACCACCTTGTCGTGGGTGCTGGGCCTGCTCGTCAGCGGCGTCGGGGCCCTCGTCCTGCTCTACTGCACCTGGTACTTCGATGACGACGACCCGAGCCTGTGGCGCTTCACATCGGTCTTCACCGCCTTTGCCGGCGCCATGCTCGGGCTGGTCCTCACCGACAACCTCCTCATCCTCTATGTCTTCTGGGAGCTGACCACGGTCTTCTCCTATCTGCTCATCGGACACAACCCGGCCAGCTCGACGAACCGGCGCGCGGCGATGCAGTCACTCATCGTCACGACGGTCGGCGGCCTCGCGATGCTCATCGGCGTCATCGCGCTCGGGGTGCGCCACTCCTACTCCATCAGCGTCCTGCTCGCGGATCCCCCGCCACTGGACAGCATCACCATCGCCGGGATCCTGCTGCTGCTCATCGGCGCACTGTCCAAGTCCGCCCTCGTGCCCTTCCACTTCTGGCTGCCCGGCGCGATGGCCGCGCCGACCCCGGTCAGCGCCTACCTGCACGCCGCCGCGATGGTCAAGGCGGGCGTGTATCTCGTGGCACTCTTCGCGCCGGCCTACGCGAGCATGCCCGGCTGGCAGGTGATGACGCTGGGCCTCGGCCTGTTCACCATGCTCGTCGGCGGCTGGCACGCGATCCGGCAGCACGACATCAAGCTGCTGCTCGCGTACGGCACGGTGAGCCAGCTCGGCTTCATGATCGCGATCGCGGGACTCGGCACCAAGACGGCGGCCCTCGCCGCGCTCGCTCTCATCATCTCGCACGGCCTCTTCAAGTCGACCCTGTTCCTCACCGTCGGCGTCATCGACAAGAGCACGGGCACCCGGGACGTGCGCGAGCTGTCGGGCGTCGGTCGCGCCCTGCTTCCCCTTGCGATCCCCGCCACGCTCGCGGGCCTGTCCATGGCCGGGATCGTCCCGCTCGCCGGCTTCGTCGCCAAGGAGTCGGCGATGGATGCCCTCGCCAAGGCCGCGGAGGGCGGCGGACTCGGCCCAGCGGCATACGGCTGGGTCGCGGTGGTGGCCTTGGTGGCCGGCTCCGTCCTGACCGTGGCCTACACGGCCCGCTTCCTCTGGGGGGCCTTCGCGACCAAGCCGGGCGTGGCACGCACCGCGGTGACCATGCCGCATCCCGGATTCATCGCCGTGCCGGTCCTGCTCGGCGTCGGATGCCTGCTCGTGGGCGTGCTCGCACCGCTCGAGTCCGAGTGGCTCATGCCGTATGCCGCCAGCGTCCCCACCGGCGAGACCCCCGCCTCGTTGGCGCTCTGGCACGGGCTCACCCTGCCGCTGCTGCTCTCGACCCTCGCCATCGCCGTCGGGGTCGGGCTCTTCGCCATCCGCGACCTCGTGGGGCGCGCCCAGTCGTTCGTGCCACCGCTCATCGACGGCGAACGCGGCTACGTCAGGGCGCTGCGCGGCCTCGAGCGCGGCGCCGTGGGGACGACGGCCCTGACGCAGCGCGGGTCGCTGCCGATCTATCTCGCCGCGATCCTGCTCGTGTTCATCGCCCTGCCGGGAGTCACCGCCCTCGCCCGTGGCGGCGTGCAGACGGTGCGGCTCTGGGACACCCCGGCCCAGGCGGTCGTCGGTGTCATCATGCTCGCCGCGGCCGTGCTCGTGCTCTTCACCCGGCGACGGCTGACGTCGGTCATGCTCGTCGGCGCCACCGGCTATGGCCTGTCGATGCTCTTCATCCTCCATGGCGCCCCCGACCTCGCGATCACCCAGATGCTCGTCGAGACGGTCGCCCTCGTCGTGATGGTCCTCACGCTGCGCCGGCTGCCGACGAAGTTCACGCGGCACCCGCACTCCCCCGCCCGGACCTGGCGCATCGGGCTCGGGGTGGCGACCGGGGTGTCCGTCGCGGCGATCGCGCTGGTGTCGGCCGGTGCCCGCCGCCGCCTGCCCGTGTCCGCCGACTTCCCCGCCGAGGCGTACTCGTTCGGCCACGGTCAGAACGTCGTCAACGTCACGCTCGTCGACATCCGCGCCTGGGACACCCTCGGCGAGGTGTCGGTGCTCGTGGCGGCGGCGACCGGGATCGCCAGCCTGATCTTCGTCCGCACGCGCAGCACCCGGCTCGCGCCGGCCCGGGCACAGCAGCCGCCCAGCGGAACGTCCGGGCGCGGTCGATGGCTCCTCGGGGGGCACACGGTGCGCAAGGAGAAGCGCTCGGTGATCTTCGAGGTCGTCACGCGGCTCATCTTCCACATCATGATCGCGGTCTCCCTCTACCTGCTCTTCTCCGGGCACAACGAGCCCGGCGGCGGCTTCGCGGGTGGGCTCGTCGCGGGGCTCGCGCTCGTCGTGCGCTACCTCGCCGGCGGCCGACACGAACTCGATGAGGCGGCGCCCTTCGACGCCGGGCTCGTCGTCGGGCTCGGCCTGCTCGTGGTGACGCTTTCGGCGCTCGCGCCCCTCGCGTTCGGTGGCACGATCCTCGAGTCGACGGTGCTCGACCTCGCCCTGCCGCCCTGGGGTGAGGTGCACATCGTCACCTCGGTCTTCTTCGACGTGGGGGTCTATCTCATCGTCGTCGGCATGATGCTCGACGCCGTCCGCAGCCTCGGCACCGGCATCGACCGCCAGACCGAGCAGGAGCAGGGCGACGAGCAGACGAGGCAGCACGAGGGGACGACGCGATGACCGCCACGCTCGCGCCCAACCTCACCCTCGTCATCGTCGCTGCTGGGCTCATCGCCGTCGGCTCTGCGCTCGTGCTCGACCGCAGCCTCGTGCGCGTCGTGCTCGGCCTCATGCTCATCGGCAACGGCGTGGCCACGCTCTACCTCGTCGCCGGTGGCCGTGCCGGCGAGGCCCCCTTCGTCGGCAGCGCGCCGGCGAACGAGATGAGCGATCCGTTGCCTCAGGCGATGGTCCTCACCGCGATCGTCATCTCCCTGGCGATGATCGGCTTCCTGCTCGCTCTGGCCTACCGGCTGTGGCAGCTCTCGGGAACCGACGACGTGCCCGACGACGCCGAGGACGCAGTGATCCAGCGGATGGCCAGGGATGAAGAGATGTCGGCGACCTTCGACCCTGGCCTCGAGCCCACGACGACCTCCGACGAGCTGGCGGTGGAGGAGCCCGGCGCGCCTGACGGGCCCGATCTCGCCGCTCCCGTGGGAGGTGATCCGCAGTGACCGCCTCGTGGATCCCCAACCTCGTGCCGTTCCCGGTGCTCCTGCCGCTGCTCGGCGCCGCCCTCACGCTGGCCTTCCGTCGCTCGCCGCACCTGCAACGCGCCATCAGCATCTCGGCGCTCACGGGCGTCGTCGCCGTCGCGGCGCTCCTCGTCGTCGAGGCCGACAGCCACGGCCCGCAGGTCCTCTGGGTCGGGGCCTGGCGGGAGCCGCTTGGCATCGCCCTCGTCGCCGACCGGCTGAGCTCACTCATGCTGCTCGTCTCCAGCATCGTCACCCTGCTCGTCCTCATCTTCGCCATCGGTCAGGGTCAGGCGAACGACGACGACGAGACGCCGGTATCGATCTTCCACCCGACCTACCTCGTGCTCACGGCGGGCGTGGCGAACGCGTTCCTCGCCGGGGACCTGTTCAACCTCTTCGTCGGCTTCGAGATCCTGCTGTTCGCGTCCTACGTGCTCATCACGCTGGGTGGCACCGTGCTGCGGATCCGCTCGGGCACGACCTACGTGGTCGTCAGCCTGCTGTCCTCGTCGCTGTTCCTCGTCGCCATCGCCGGAGTGTATGCCGCCACCGGCACCGTCAACCTCGCCCAGCTCTCGATCCGGCTCGCCGGGATCAACCCCGCCGTCGCCCTCGTGCTCCAGCTGACCCTGCTCACCGTCTTCTGCATCAAGGCCGCCGTCTTCCCGATGTCGGCCTGGCTGCCCGACAGCTACCCGACCGCGCCGGCGCCGGTCACGGCCGTCTTCGCCGGGCTGCTGACGAAGATCGGCGTCTACGCGATCATCCGGATGCAGACGCTGCTCTTCCCCCAGTCGCCCCTCCAGACGCTGCTCCTCTCGGCGGCCCTGCTGACGATGATCATCGGCATCCTCGGCGCCGTGTCGCAGACCGGACTCAAGAGGATCCTGTCCTTCACCCTCGTCAGCCACATCGGCTACATGCTCTTCGGCATCGCGCTCGCCACGACCCACGGCATGGCGGGGGCGATCTTCTACGTCGTGCACCACATCACGGTCCAAACCGCGCTCTTCCTCATCAGCGGTCTCGTCGAGCGTTTTGCCGGCACGACGTCCCTCGACCGGCTCGGTGGCCTCGCAGCGGCCGCGCCAGTGCTCTCGATCCTCTTCTTCGTCGCCGCCATGAACCTGTCGGGGATCCCGCCGATGTCCGGCTTCCTCGCCAAGATCGGGCTTCTCCAAGCCGGCGTCGAGGTCGGGACGCCACTCGCCTGGGTCCTCGTCGTCGCGGCCATCGTGACGAGCCTGCTCACGCTCTATGCCCTCGCCAAGGTGTGGAGCCAGGCCTTCTGGCGTAGCCAGGGCGAAGCCCGGGCCGCCGCCATCGCGACCGCACGCGTCGATGACGAGGACGACGATGCCTACGACTTCGAGCTCACGCTGGAGGCCGAGATGGAGGCGGCGCAGCAGGCCGCCCTGGTCGGCGGGACCCCTGTCGCCGTCGCCACCCGGCAGCGGCCGCTGTCGCGCATGATGAAGGGCGCCACGGCAGCCATGACGGCGACCGGCCTCGTGATCATGCTCGCCGCCGGACCGCTCTTCGCCTTCACCCAGCGCGCCGCGAACGACCTGATGGCCCGAGACCCCTACGTCACGAGCGTGCTCCCACAGGCGGTGCGCCATTGACCACACCCACCGACTCTGGGGCCGACCAGCCCGGCA
>JAKDLQ010000171.1 GCA_030452775.1 Micrococcales bacterium
AGTCTTCCTTCGGACCTACCGCCTGCAGCTCGGCTCGGGTGGCTGATCTCGCTCGAGGGGTGAGATGTGGGTCGATGGGGCCGTTATGACGGGTCCGCCGAGAGATATCGCCCCCCCCGGCGGATATCGTCCCCGCCGGCAGACATCGCCCCCGCCGGCGGACATCGCTCCCGCCGGCAGACATCGACCCCGTCGATGAGAGCGGGAGCGGCGAGGCGCCTCGAGCGGGGGCGTCTGCGTCGTCGTCATGGACGCACGAGTGGGCTTGGGCGCCGGCACTCCGCGCACCGACCGAGCAGTGCGGCATGGGAGGTGTCGAGGATGAAGCCGAGGTCTTCCTCGAGCCGCGCGGCGGCATCGTCGAACGTCTGCGGCGCCACGTCGAGCACCCGACCGCAGCAGGCGCACTGCACGTGGGCGTGCGCTCGATCCTCCCCGCTCGGGTCCCGCGCGCCGCTGGCGGTGCCGCCTTCCGCGGGGCTGAGCATGCCAGCGCGCGGCTTGGCCGACGCGCCCGGTTCGACCGGTTCGACCGGCGCGGTCGGAGGGGCGGCGAGGTGGTAGACGGTGGCGGACCCGCCGAGGTGCACGTGAGCGAGGACACCGGCGTCGGTGAGCGCAGTGAGGGTGCGGTAGACGGTGGCCCGGTGGATGCTCGGCTCGAGCGCCGCGACGCGCTGGCCGATCTGCTCCGCGGACAGGTGCTCGTCGCCCCGGTCGGCAACATCGAGGACGCGCAGCACGACATGGCGTGCAGGGGTGACCCGCTCACCGGCCGACCTCAACAGCGAGAGGGCGGCAGCCACCCGAGGGCGCTCGCCGGGAGTACTGCTCACCCCGCCATTGTGCCTCGTGGTGGAGGCGTCGACCGGGGTGGCAGACTGCCAGGCGAGAGAACCGCGGGAAGGAGCACCATCGTGCGCGCACTCACCAAGCTGACCGCCGCGCCCGGCCTCGAGCTCGTCGAGCGTCCCGAGCCCCCTTGCGGCCCGGGCGACGTCAAGATCCGGGTGCTCCGGGGCGGGCTGTGCGGCACCGACCTGCACCTGGAACAGTGGGACGACTGGGCCGCCTCGACGGTCGCGCCCCCGCTCGTCATCGGGCACGAGTTCTACGGCGAAGTGGTCGAGGTCGGCGCGGACGTGACGGAGGTCTCGGTCGGCGACCGGGCCTCGGGCGAGGGGCACATCGTCTGTGGGACCTGCCGCAACTGCCGGGCGGGGCGTCGCCACCTGTGCATCCGGACCCAGGGGATCGGGGTCAACAGGGACGGGGCTTTCGCCGACTTCGTCGTCATCCCGGCAGGCAACGTCTGGGTCCAGCCGGCCGATCTCGACCCCGACCTCGGCGCGGCCTTCGACCCCCTCGGCAACGCGACCCACACCGCGCTGCAGTGGCCGATGGTCGGCGAGGACGTCGTCATCACCGGAGCCGGCCCGATCGGCGTGATGGCTGCTGCCATCGCTCGCCACGCCGGCGCGCGTTACGTCGTCGTGTCCGATGCGAGCGACTACCGGCTCGGGCTCGCGGAGGCCGCCGGCGCCGACCTGACGATCAACGTGACGCGGGAGGCGCTCGCCGACGCACAGGACCACCTCGGCATGAAGGAGGGTTTCGACATCGGCCTCGAGATGTCGGGTGCCGCGCCGGCCGTCACCGACCTGATCGCCAACATGAACCACGGCGGTCGGGTCGCCCTACTCGGACTACCCCACCAGTCGTACGACCTCGACTGGGGCAAGGTCGTCACCCACATGATCACCCTCAAGGGCATCTATGGCCGGGAGATGTATGACACGTGGTACGCGATGTCCCAGATGATCGCCACGTCGGCGCGCTTCCGGAGCGCAGTCACCCAGGTCATCACCCACCGCTTCCCGGCCGAGCAGTGGCAGGAGGCCTTCGAGACGGCCAGGTCGGGTCAGTGCGGCAAGGTCGTCCTCGACTGGAGCTGAAAGGAACTCACCGTATGCCGCCCAGCTCAGAGCCGTCCTCGGGCAATCGAGGCGAGCGGCCGCGTCCGCTTGTGCTGCTGCACGGGCTCGGGCAGTCCCCCATCGCCTGGCAGGACTTCGTCTCCGCGCTGGGCGCCGGCCGCCCCATGCACGCGCCGTGGATGGCGGGCCTCAAACCGCGCGACCGGATCGGCTTCGACCTTGCCGCGGCTGCGGATGGAGTCGCGGACGAGCTCGAGCTGCAGGGGATCCGGCAGGCCGACTTCCTCGGGGCCTCGGTCGGTGGCAGCGTGGCGCTCCGGCTCGCCGTCGAGCGGCCCGAGCTCGTCGGGCGGCTGATCCTCGCCGGAGCGATGGTCCGGCCCTCGTCCCGGTCGCTGCGGATGCAGCAGCTCGCGCTGCGGCTGGTCCCCGAGACCAAGCTCGTCGATGCCGGCGTGTCGAGACCGCGGATGCTTGCCGTCTTCGACGCGCTCAAGACCTTTGACGCGGCCGGCTCCCTGGCAAGGGTCACCGCGCCGACCCTCGTCGTCGTCGGCGCGAAGGACCGCACCGGCATCCCGGCCGCCCGGCAGCTCGCGGCTGCCGTCCCCGGGGCGCGAATCGAGACGATCCGCGGTGTCGGCTCACTCCTCAACACCGAGGCGCCCCGCCAGCTCGCCGACCTGACCCGCGCCTTTCTCGACGAGCCGGTTGCGGAGGGCGGGGAGCGGGTGACCTGACCGGCGCCGACAGGAACGGCGCCAGGCCCAACTCCCTCATCAGGAGTCCGGATAGTCCCGGTACCCGTCGCGGAACGTGGGGTATGCCGGCACCCACCCGGTCGCTCGGAGGCGGGCGTTGCTCAGCCGTTTCCCGTGACCACGCTCGAGGTCGACGGGTGGGGGTGTCGGGGCGCGGAGCCGATCGGCGAGGTAGGCCGCGACCTCGCGGAGCAGGGCAGGCTCGTCGTCGGTGCCCAGGTAGAGCCGCCCGGGCGCCTCCGGCAGGGTCAGCAGATGCACCACCGCTGCGGCCGCGTCGTCGCGGTGGATCCGGTTGGTCCACCGGTCGGGGTCGGTGATCCGCCCCTGCTGCACCCGTGCGGCGAGCCCCGAGGGGCCGCGTCCGTAGAGGCCGGAGAGCCGCAGCACCGTGCCGCCGGGGATCCCGGCGGTGAACAGCTCCTCGGCCTCGAGCAGCATCCGCGTGGGTCCGTCCTTGGGTTGCGCGGGTGTCGCCTCGTCGCTGAGCGTCTCCGACGGCACGTCGCCGTACACACCGGTGGACGAGATCAGCACGGCTCGCGATGGCTGTTGACCAGCGTCGGCAAGCGCCTGGAGTGCTCGACGCAACCCCTCGACATAGGTCGCTCGGTAGGCCTGGCAGGTCCGTGGTCGCGCAGTGAGTGCGACGACGAGGTATTGCAGATCCAGGTCCGGCAGGCGCGGCACCTCCCGGGTGAGGTCTGCCGACAGCCCGATGAGCGGCGCCGGCACCAGCTCGGCGCGTCGTCTGATCCCGACCACGGCGTGGCCGCGCCGGGCCAGGCGCTGGCCGATGTCCGTGCCGAGGTCCCCGCAGCCGACGAGCAGCACGTCTGGATTCACGAGGTCAAGTATCCCCGGCCCGCGGCCCTGCGGCATACGGCCAGGTGGCGGCGTCAGGTCCGCGGTGAGTGCGCTGAGGTTGGCGCGTGCGAGTGGAGCGAGAGGACCCCGGCCTGCGCGGGACCCCGATCCTCCGGCGGATTCTCGAGCCAGGCGGCGGTCGCCTCGTACGCCCGCGCGATGAGCGAGGCCCCGTGGCTGAAGTCAACCGGGGACACCCCGAGGGGACACAGGGGCGGCATCACGTGCAGACTTGCCGGCCCGAGATACTGCGCCACGCTCAGGCCCAGCCCCTGTTGGATGAGCAAGGTCAGGGCGTGCGCGGCCACCCCGAGCGCCGACCGCGGGGTCGCGGGCAGCGCGCAGGCCGATCCGGTGGGCAGCAGGTAGATCTGCTCGACCTGCTCCGCGACGGATCGCAGGACATAGCCGTGATCGGCCAGTCCCCCGTCCACGAGGACGGAGCCCTCGCGCTCGACTGGAGGCAGGATCCCCGGGATCGCGGCGCTCGCGAGGATCGCGCTGATCGCATCGCCCGAGGACAGCACCGCAGTCCGGCCAGACCGCAGGTCGGTCGTGACCACGAGCAGGGGCCTGTCCAGATCCTCGATTGCCACGTCGCCGAGCTCGGCCACGAGCAGCGTCCGCAGCCCTCGAGCCGAGAAGAACGACGGGCGCCGCCCGGTCAGCGCGAGCACCGCCCGATGTGGCGACACGTGGAAGATCGTGTCGCGGTGCAGGGATGCCCACGCCCGGGACAGGTGGTCGAGGCTCTCCACCGTCTGGCCGTGCCGAGCGAGGTAGGCCGCGTTGAGTGCGCCCGCCGAGGTGCCGACGAGCAGGTCGGCTGCGACGCCGTGCTCGTGCAGGGCACGCACCATCCCGACCTGGACAGCGCCCAGGCTGCCACCACCGGAGAAGACGAACGCGATGCTCATTCAGGTGCCGATCACGGTAGGCGTGTCAGGGGCTTCGTGGTTCGTCACGAGCTGGCGCAGACGAAGCCGCCCCCGGGGGACCGGCGGGATGAATCGCTACGTGCATCCTGCGTGACATGCCGACCTCCATCGCTCGTCTCGTTCCCAGTCTCGCATCGGGGCCCCGTCGATCGGCCATCACACCAGGCAAGGTGCACCGACGGCGCCCTGGCGGCGCCCTGGTCGGCGGTCAGGAGAAGTCGCGAAGCGCCCGGTTCTCGATGTCGCGCAGCACCTCGTCGGCGGCGCCGGCAGACACCTCGCCACGTCGTCGCGCGCGCAGTACGAGCTGACGCTCGACGTCGCTCGCCCCGCGCAGCAGTGACTCGAGCGCCCGGCCGCGATGCTCCGCATCCTCGCTGCCATCGCTGGCGCGAGCCTGGTCCATCCGCTGCTGGGCGGCGAGGTATCCCTCGTACTGGGCGATCGCGGCCTCCCGGACATCATCATCGGCATCCGGCGACCTCTCGCGGATCTCCACCAGCGCCGCCTCGGTGGCCCGCACCCGCAACGCGGCGATCTCCGTGGCCTCGTCGGCGTCGGTGCCGACCCCGAGCAGCCTCGTCAGCGGGGTGAGCGTCAGGCCTTGCACGACGAGCGTCAGCAGCACGCACATCAGCGCGACGGTGACGATCTCGTCACGGTTGGGCAGCGGCTCGCCGGAGGCCACCACCGCCGGCAGCGCGAGCGCGGTGGCCACC
>JAKDLQ010000172.1 GCA_030452775.1 Micrococcales bacterium
CATGGCGAGCAAACCCCGCCGCCGCCGGGGGGGGGGGGGGGGGGGGGGGCGGGGGCCGGGGGGGGGGTGGGGGGGGCGGGGGCCGCCGCGCGCGGGCGCCCGGCGCGCCCGCCGGGCGCGGGGCGGGTGCGCCGGGTCACCATCCGTGCAGATCGCCTCCGCCCTTGGCATCCGGTAGGTAGCCTTCCCACCATGCGACTCCTCGTCACCGGCGGGGCCGGGTTCATCGGCGCCAACTTCGTCCTGCGCACCCGGGCCACCCGCCCCGACTGGCAGCTGACCGTCCTCGACTCGATGTCGTACGCGGCCAACCGCGCCTCCCTCGCCCCGGTCCTCAGCGAGCTGGGCGGGGACGGCAGCGTGCGGCTCGTCGAAGGGTCCGTCGCCGACTCCCGGATCGTTGACCCGCTCGTCGCCGACGCGGACGCCGTCGTCCACTTCGCGGCAGAGTCGCACAACGACAACAGCCTCGACTCCCCGTGGCCCTTCATCGAGTCCAACGTCGTGGGAACCTTCACCCTCCTCGAGGCGGTCCGTACTTACGGCACGCGGCTACACCACATCTCGACCGACGAGGTCTACGGCGACCTCACGATCGATGACCCGTCCCGCTTCACCGAGGCGACGCCGGTCAACCCCTCCTCCCCCTACTCGGCGACCAAGGCGAGCGCCGACCTCCTCGTGCGGGCCTGGATCCGCAGCTTCGGAATCCGGGCGACCATCTCGAACTGCTCCAACAACTACGGTCCACGCCAGCACGTCGAGAAGTTCATCCCCCGCCAGATCACCGGCATCCTCGACGGGGTCAGGCCCAAGCTCTACGGCGCCGGCACCAACGTCCGCGACTGGATTCACGTCGATGACCACAACGACGCTGTCGTGACGATCCTCGAACAGGGTCGCCTCGGCGAGACCTACCTCATCGGCGCCGACGGCGAACGCAACAACCACGAGATCGTCCAGCTGCTGCTCGAGCTGACCGGACACCCAGGCGACTGGTTCGAGCACGTCGATGACCGCCCGGGCCACGATCTGCGCTACGCCATCGACTGGTCCAAGCTGCGTCGCGAGACGGACTGGCGCCCGCGCTTCCAGGACATTCGCGCCGGCCTCGCCGACACCATCGACTGGTACCGCGCCAACGAAGGCTGGTGGCGCCCGGCCAAGGCCGCCGCGGAAGCCGTCTACGCCAGGCTGGGCAGGTGAACGCCACGAACACCTTCCTGCGGGTCCTGCTCACCGGGGCGGGCGGGATGCTCGCGCGCGACCTCGTCCCCGCCCTGGCCGCCGCCGGCCACCACGTCACGCCGGCGCGTCGCACCGAGCTCGACGTCACCGATCCCGTCCGGTGCGACGAGGTCGTGGCCGGCTATGACCTCGTCATCAACACTGCCGCCTGGACCGCGGTCGACGAGGCCGAGACCCATGAGGCGCAGGCCTTTGCCGTCAACGCGACCGGCGCCGCAAACCTGGCGACCGCGGCCGCGCACCATGGGGCAGCGCTGGTGCAGCTCTCGACGGACTACGTCTTCGACGGACAGGCCACCGAGCCGTATGCCGCTGAGCATCCCACCGCTCCCCGCTCCGCCTACGGGCGCACCAAGCTCGCCGGCGAGTGGGCGATCCGGGCCCTCTGCCCCGAGAGCTGGGTCGTGCGCACCGCCTGGCTCTACGGCGCCGGCGGACCGAACTTCGTCACGACCATGATCCGTCTCGCCGCCGAGCGCGAGACCCTCTCGGTCGTCGACGACCAGGTCGGTCAGCCGACCTCGACGGTCGATGTCGCCGATCTCATCGTGCGGCTGGTGGCCGGCCCAGCGGCATACGGCATCTATCACGCGACCGCGAGCGGACGCACGAGCTGGCACGGGTTCGCGCGAGCCATCTTCGACACGCTCGGCCTCGACCCGGACCGCGTCCATCCCACCACTACCGCGGCGTTCCCCCGCCCGGCTCCACGCCCGGCGTTCAGCGTGCTGTCCCACGACACCCTGACCACAGCCGGCGTCACGCCGATCGACGACTGGCGATCGGGGCTGGCACGCCATCTCGCGGCGCACCCACCGCCCCGGGAGCATGGCCCCGGGGCAGGACTCGACTAAACTCGCCGTGCCGCATCCCCTCCCGATCGAGGTTTCGCACATGTTCGTCCACGAGAGCGCCGACGTCGCCGACGACCTCGAGATCGGTGAAGGGTCCAAGATCTGGCATCTCGCGCAGGTGCGGGAGGGCGCCAGGCTCGGCCGCAGCTGCGTCATCGGCCGCGGTGCCTACATCGGACCCGGGGTCTCGCTCGGGGACAACTGCAAGGTGCAGAACTACGCGCTCGTCTACGAGCCCGCGGTGGTCGAGGACGGCGCCTTCATCGGTCCGGCCGTCGTGTTCACCAACGACTACTTCCCCCGGTCGATCGCCCCCGACGGCACGCTCAAGACCGGTGACGACTGGGAGGCCGTCGGGGTTACCGTGCGACGCGGCGCCTCGATCGGCGCGCGGGCCGTGTGCGTCGCCCCGGTCACCATCGGCCGGTGGGCACTCGTCGCGGCGGGCGCGGTCGTCACCGCAGACGTTCCCGCCTTCGCGCTCGTCGCCGGGGTGCCGGCACGACGCATCCGCTGGGTCGGGAAGGCCGGGGTGCCCCTCGATCGGGACGGCGACGGGTGGGTCTGCCCGCGGACCGGCGAGCGTTACGTCGAGTCCGGCGACGCGCTCACCGAGGCGACCCCCACGACAACTCCTGTCTCTGCCACACGTGACATCACGGATGGCAGGAGGCGGCGCGCATGAAGGTCACCCAGGTCGGCCTCGGAAAGATCGGCCTGCCCCTGGCCGTGCAGTTCGCGTCGCGCGGCCACGACGTGCTCGGCGTTGATCTCAACCACGCCACTGTCGACCGTGTCAACGAGGGGGCCGAGCCGTTCCCGGGCGAGGCGCACCTGCAGGAGAGGCTCGCCCAGGTCGTCGCACAGGGGCGCCTCAGGGCCACCACGGATACGAGAGGCGCCGTGGCCGAGAGCGAGGCCGTCGTCGTCGTCGTTCCGCTCGTCGTCGACGGGGAGGGCGCGCCGGACTTCGCCTGGATGGACGCGGCGACCCGTGAGATCGCCGCCGGACTTCGTCCGGGCACCCTCGTCGCCTACGAGACCACACTGCCCGTCGGCACGACGCGCACCCGGTGGAAGCCGATGCTCGAGGCGGGCTCGGGGCTGCTCGAGGGTCACCACTTCCATGTCGTGTTCTCGCCCGAGCGGGTGCTCACCGGCCGTGTCTTCGCCGACCTGCGGACCTATCCCAAGCTCGTCGGCGCCCTGTCCGAGGCCGGCGCCGCTGCGGCGCGGACGTTCTACGAGTCTGTGCTCGAGTTCGACGAGCGACCCGACCTGCCTCGCGGCAACGGCGTCTGGGATCTCGGGTCGGCCGAGGCTGCCGAGCTGGCCAAGCTCGCCGAGACGACGTACCGCGACGTCAACATCGGGCTCGCGAACCAGTTCGGTGTCTTCGCGATGCGGGCCGGGATCGATATCTTCCAGGTCATCGAGGCTGCGAACTCGCAGCCGTACAGTCACATCCACCGTCCAGGGATCGCGGTCGGCGGGCACTGCATTCCGGTCTACCCTCGGCTCTACCTGTGGAACGACCCGGGGGCCACCGTGGTCCGCGCCGCCCGCGAGGCCAACGCGGGCATGCCCGCCTACACGGTCGGGATCGCCAAGGGGGCCCTCGGCGACCTCGCCGGGGTCGCGGTCGTCGTGCTCGGGGCGAGCTATCGCGGCGGGGTCAAGGAGACGGCACTGTCCGGGGTCTTCCCCACTGTCGAGGCCCTCGCCGCCGAAGGGGCCCGGGTCACGGTGCACGATCCGATGTTCAGCGATGACGAGCTCACGGCACTCGGGTTCGCTCCGCACCGGCTGGGCACACCCGTCGACGCCGCGATCCTGCAGGCCGACCACGCGGAGTACCGCCACCTGTCCCCCGACGACCTGCCCGAGGCGAAGGTCATCGTCGACGGACGGAACGTGCTGTCCGCCGACACCTTCCCCGACGCCACCGTGCTCACAGTCGGCAAGGCGTGACCCGCATCGCCCAAGGAGTGCCATGAACGACGTCATCCCACCTGCCAAGCCACTGATCGGGGACGAGGAGCGGGCGGCCGTCGATCGCGTGCTGCGCAGCGGCATGGTGGCACAGGGCCCCGAGGTCAAGGCCTTCGAGGAGGAGTTCTCGGACCATTTCGCACTCGGTCGTGCGTGCGTTGCGGTCAACTCGGGCACGTCGGGGCTGCACCTGGGGCTGCTCTCCTCGGGTGTCCGGACCGGAGATGAGGTGATCGTGCCGTCGTTCACCTTCGCCGCGACGGCAAACTCGGTCGCACTGACAGGGGCGAGGCCGGTGTTCGCCGACATCGACGCCGACGACTTCTGCCTGTCGCCCGAGGCGATCGAGGCCGCGATCACCGAGCGAACCGTTGGGGTGATGCCGGTCCATCTCTACGGGCAGCCGGCCAAGATGGGGGCAATCGGGGACATAGCGAAACGGCACGGGATCCAGCTCTTCGAGGACGCCGCCCAGGCCCACGGCGCGTCCCTGGGAGGGATCCCGGTGGGGGCCTTCGGATCGTTCGGGGTCTTCTCCCTGTACCCGACCAAGAACATGACCTCGGGCGAGGGCGGGATGGTCTCGGTCGCCACCGCCGAGATCGAGCGGCTGCTGCGCCTCTACCGCAACCAGGGGATGGAGAAGCAGTACCACAACGAGGTGGTCGGCCTGAACAACCGGATGACCGACATCCACGCCGCCATCGGACGGGTCCAGCTGACCAAGGTCGACGCGTGGACCAGGCAGCGGCAGGCGAACGCAGCGTTCCTCACCGCTCACCTGCGAGGGGTCACGACGCCGCCGGTGACCGAAGGCGCGGTGCACGTCTACCACCAGTACACCGTGCGGGTCCCGAACGACCGGGACGGGTTCGCCGCCGCGTTGCGCAAGGAGTACCTCATCGGTTCGGGGCTCTTCTATCCCGTGCCCAACCATCGGCTCATTCCCTTCCGGGTCGATGTCGACCTCCCCGAGACGGAGCGGGCCGCTCGGGAGTGCCTGTCCCTGCCGGTGCACCCGTCGCTGCAACGCGGCGACCTCGAGCGGATCGTCACAGCGGTCAACGCGCTCGCCACGGCAGGTGCGTGATCATGGCGGACCTGCGCGCGG
>JAKDLQ010000173.1 GCA_030452775.1 Micrococcales bacterium
TGGTGTCAGCGGCATACGGCCTGCCCGCGGGGGTGATATTGCTCGAGGGGTGCGTTTGATGCTCGAGGGGAGCGATATATCGCGCTCGTCGGCGCGGGTCGTGGTCTTCGGCACATATCGCGCCCTCCGATCTTCCCTCGCCAGGGCCTTGGGTCGACCCCAAGCCTCGCGGGCATCGCGAGGGACTACGGGCTGTGCGAGAATCGCCGAGGGCGCACGGATCGTGAGCTCACGGACGAGGGAGCCGTACCCGTTGCGCGACAAGACGGCCAGATTGGTCCGCGATGTACTGGCCGGTCCTCATCCTGTCGGGAGTTCTCGAAGCCGTCTGGGCGACGGCCCTGTCCGCCTCCGACGGGTTCCGACGGCCCGGCGCCACCCTCGTCTTCGTCGTGGCCGTCGCGCTGAGCATGATCGGCCTCGCCTACGCCCTCATCGACATCCCCACCGGGACGGCGTATGCCGTGTGGGTTGCGATCGGCGTGGTGGGGACCGTCCTGTTGGCCGTCGTCCGCGGCGAGGAGCAGCTTGGTCTCGCCAGGGGGCTGCTGCTGGTCATGCTCATCGTCTCCGTGGTCGGCCTCAAGCTGGTAGGAGCTCGAGATCCCTCCTGAGCGGCCGGCCCCGTAGCGACGGGTGAGGGTGGGGCGGCCGAGCGGGCGTTGCGTTCGGGGCAGTCGGATCGTCAGTCAGCCTTGCGGCTGGCATTTGGCCATGAAGCGGTCCGGGTCGACGACGGAGCGGGCGAACTCCCCCCGCCCCACTTCGTCACCGTCGTGGTCCTTGACCGTGACCGCGCAGACGAGGCGCCGGCCGTCGTTGATGGGCTTGGCACACTCGATGGTCAGCTCGGCGCCGACAGCGCTGCCGCGAACGTGCTCGAACGTGACGAGCGTGCCCACGGTCGTGCGATCCGGTTCGATGACGACCCGGCAGACCTGATAGCTCGCCTGCTCGCACCACGTCATCAGGCGCGGGGTGGACAGGACCTCGAGATCACCGCTGCCCACGCTGGCGGCGGTATCTGCCGGGGTCACGGTGTGCTGGAACTTGCTGACTGGCATATCCACCAGTCTGACAGACAGCGACCGCAGCGCCGACCGTGGTCACCACGTAAGCCACGTAAGCCACGTGAGCCACGTGAGCCACGTGAGCCACGTGAGCCACGTGAGCCACGTGAGCCGCCTGCCGGCGCGTGTCCGCTCGCAGGCTGCGCCGACGTGGTGCGACGCTAGGCGGCGTGACCACGACCGTCTGGGTGCTCTCCGTCGCGCTCGCCGTGACGGCGCTGCTCAATTGGGGCTCCGTCGCGCGTGGTGACCGGGTGATCGAGCGCATCACCACGCCGTCCTTCATCGTGCTGCTCATCGGCCTCGCGTGGTCCCTGCACGGTGAGGGGCGGGCCCCGGGCGCGCCGACGCTGACGCCGATCATCATCGCGCTGGGACTCAGCCTCGTCGGTGACGTGGCCCTGCTCCATGCGACACGTGCGCGGTTCCTCCTCGGGCTCACCGCATTCCTGCTGGCACACATCGCCTGGATCGGGGCGATTCTCGAGCTTCCCCGAGCCGAGGGACTCCCGTGGTGGCTGCTGCCCACGGTGCCGGTGCTGGTGCTGCTGCATGCGCGGTTCGGACGGGACATCGTGCGCCGCGCCGGCTCGCAGCGCCTGCCGGTCTTCGCCTACCAGGTGGTGCTCATGGCGCTCGTGCTGGTCGCCGCATGGCGCGGTGATCTCCTCGTGCTGCTCGGCTGCTTCGCCTTCCTCGTCTCTGACACGATCCTCGGGCACGACCGCTTCGTCCTCGAACGGCGCTTCGCCCCGCTGCTGGTCATGGTGACCTACCACGCGGCGCAGGTCCTCATCGTCGTCGGTCTGCTGCGCTGAGCGAGCGCGCCCGGGGAGCCGGCGCAGCGGCATACGGCAGAAGTATGCCGCCACAACGCTGATCGCTGCCGGTGCCGTCCCCCGCGGGTGAGCGGTGCCTGCGCTAATCTGGCGACGTGGCTGGTGCGATGCTCCTGCCGCGGCCGCGTTGAGCAGCGTCGGGCTTCCCCGGCACCGACCCGGCGGCCCTCCGGTGCGAGGGGTTTTCTTGTGCCCACGTGAACCTGCCCCACCGAGAAGCCTCGAGAGAGAAGACATGAGCGATCAGAGCAGCGAGACCCCGCATCGCTACACGGCGGCCATGGCGCAGGCCATCGAGATCGCCTGGCAGGACCGGTGGGAGGAGGAGGGCACGTTCGACGCGCCGAACCCCGCCGGGCCGTGGGCCGAGCCGGAGAAGGTCGCGGCGCTGGGGGACAAGCTGCTCGTGCTCGACATGTTCCCGTATCCCTCGGGGGCGGGTCTGCACGTCGGGCATCCGCTCGGCTACATCGCGACCGATGTCTACAGCCGCTATCACCGCATGCTCGGGCGGAACGTGCTGCACGCCCTCGGGTACGACGCGTTCGGGCTGCCTGCCGAGCAGTATGCCGTCCAGACCGGACAGCACCCTCGGAAGACGACCGAGGAGAACATGACGACCATGAGGCGCCAGCTGCGCCGTCTCGGGCTCGGCTTCGACAACCGACGCACGTTCGCGACGATCGATGAGGACTACTACCGCTGGACCCAGTGGATCTTCCTGCAGATCTGGGACGCGTGGTACGACACCGAGGCCGTGCGGGAGGACGGTGGCCAGGGCCGGGCCAGGCCGATCGGCGAGCTCGTCGCCGAGTTCGAGTCGGGCTCGCGATCGGCGCCGACCGGCGACGGCCGATCGTGGAGCGAGCTGCCCGAGGCCGATCGCGCCGCGGTGCTCGAGGGCTTCCGGCTCGCGTACACCGACGAGGCGCCGGTCAACTGGTGTCCCGGTCTCGGCACGGTGCTGTCCAACGAGGAGGTCACCAACGAGGGACGCTCCGAGCGGGGCAACTTCCCCGTCTTCCGACGCAACCTGCGCCAGTGGAAGATGCGGATCACGGCCTACGCCGACCGGCTCGCCGACGACCTCGACCGCGTCGAGTGGCCCGAGAACGTCAAGCTCATGCAGCGCAACTGGATCGGACGCTCGAACGGCGCGCGGCTGACCTTCCCGGTCACACTGGCCTCGGGCGAGCTCGCCGGGGGCGCCTCGGGAATCGAGGTCTTCACCACCCGTCCGGACACCGTCTTCGGGGCCACCTTCATGGTCATCGCACCCGAGCACCCACTGGCCGAGGCGCTCGTGCCCGAGGGCGACTGGCCAGCGGGCACCCCGGATGCGTGGAAGGGGGCGGACGCGGCGGCGAGCGGGACCCCGAAGGAGGCGGTGGCGGCCTACCGGCTGGCGGCATCACGCAAGAGCGATGTCGAGCGGCAGACCGAGGGCAAGGACAAGACAGGGGTCTTCAGCGGCTCGTTCGCGACGAACCCGCTGACGGGGGAGCCGATCCCCGTGTTCATCGCCGACTACGTGCTCATGGGCTACGGCACCGGAGCGATCATGGCGGTGCCGGGCCACGACGCACGCGACTTCGAGTACGCGTCGAGGTTCGGCCTCCCGATCACGCGTGTCGTGGCGCCCTCACTCGATGAGGCGGACAGTCCCCTCGTGGAGGCATATGTCGGAGATGGGTTCGCGGTGAACTCCGCCAGCGCCGCGGTCTCGCTCGACGGGCTCCCGGTCGAGCAGGCCAAGGAGCGGATCATCGCCTTCCTCGAGCAGGAGGGGATCGGGCAGGGCACCGTCAACTACCGGATCCGCGACTGGCTCTTCAGCCGGCAGCGCTACTGGGGCGAGCCGTTCCCCATCATGTACGACGCGGACGGCATCGCCCATCCGGTGCCGGAGTCGGAGCTGCCGCTCGCCCTGCCGGACGTCCCCGACTACTCGCCCAAGACCTTCGATCCCGATGACGCGCAGAGCTCTCCCGAGCCACCGCTGTCCCGCGTGCCGGAGTGGGTGGGCGTCGAGCTCGATCTCGGCGATGGCCGCGGGCTCCGGGCGTTCCGCCGCGAGACGAACACGATGCCCAACTGGGCCGGTTCGTGCTGGTACTACCTGCGCTACCTCGACCCGGCCAACGACGAGGCCCTCGTGGACCCGGCCAACGAGGCCTACTGGATGGCTCCCTACGCCGCGCCGGTCGACGGCGCGCCTCCCGGCACGAGGGACCCGGGGGGCGTCGACCTCTACATCGGCGGTGTCGAGCACGCGGTGCTGCACCTGCTCTACGCCCGGTTCTGGCACAAGGTCCTCTTCGACCTCGGACACGTCTCGAGCGAAGAGCCGTTCCGGAAGTACTTCTCGCAGGGCTACATCCAGGCGCCCGCCTTCACCGACGCGCGGGGACAGTACGTCCCGGCGGCCGAGGTCATCGAGGTGTCAGGGATGCCAGGGGTGTCAGGGACGCCGGGGACGCCGGGGGCGCCGGGCTCCGAGCCGACCTTCACCTGGCGGGGGCAGCCGGTGCTGCGGGAGTACGGCAAGATCGGCAAGTCGCTGAAGAACTCGGTCAGTCCCGACGAGATGTACGACGCCTACGGTGCCGACACCTTCCGCGTCTACGAGATGTCGATGGGTCCCCTGGAGCTGTCCAAGCCGTGGGAGATCCGCGCGGTTGTCGGAGCCCAGCGATTCCTCCAGCGGGTGTGGCGCAACGTGCTCGACGAGACGAACGGGCAGGTCCGAGTCGTCGACGCCCTGCCCGGCCAGGCGCTGACGACGCAGCTGCACCAGACGATCGCCGCGGTGCGCGCCGACTACGACGGCCTGCGCTTCAACACGGCCATCGCCAGGCTCATCGAGCTCAACAACGCGGTGACCAAGCTCGACTCACCGCCGCGCACCGTTGTCGAGGCGATCGTGCTGATGATCGCTCCGGTGGCCCCACACCTGGCCGAGGAGCTGTGGGCCAGGCTCGGTCACCAGGGCGGCATCGCCCATGTTCCCTTCCCGGTGAGCGACCCATCGCAGATCATCGAGGAGCAGGTGACCTGCGTCATCCAGATCCGGGGCAAGGTGCGAGACCGCGTCGACGTGGCGCCGGGCATCTCCGAGGAGGACCTGCGCGCGCTCGTCCTGGCCCGCGACAAGGTCGCAGCCGCGACGCCCGCCGGCATCCGCACCGTCATCGTGCGAGCGCCCAAGCTCGTCAACGTCGTCCCGGTGTGACCCCCTCCCACTTCCCGGTTCGTTGTGTCCCGGCGTCAGTTGTGACGCCGGAAC
>JAKDLQ010000010.1 GCA_030452775.1 Micrococcales bacterium
CGGCGGTGTCGGGGTTGCCGAGCCCGAGCCCGGTGTCACCGACACCGGCATACATCATCATGGCGACCGACACCAGCAGATAGGTGAGGAGAATGGTGGAGACGGCGAGCAGCCCGGCCCTGCCCGGGGTCCGCTTGGGGTCCTTGCACTCCTCGCCGAGCGTGAGACACGTGTCCCATCCCCAGAACGCGAATATCGATCCGGTCAACCCGAGCACGAACGCGCCCATGGCCAGCCCCTGGAACGGGTTGAACCAGTCGAAGCTGAAGCTCACGGCCGCGGGGGCGGATCCGTCGGCGACGTGGATGAAGGTCATGACGACGAAGATCCCCAGCACGATCATCTGGAAGCTCACCAGGACGAGCTGGATGCGCTCGCTCGTGGTGATCCCCCGATAGGACACGGCGGTCGCCGCGCCGATGAAGACGAGGGTGGTGAGGATGTTGACGAGCTTGTTGCCGGGCAGGTCGGCGAGACCGGGAATGCTGAACACGCGAGCGAGGAAGAGATAGAAGAACTCGACCGCCACCGCGGCGAGGTTGGACAGCACGATGATCGTGGCCATGACCATGCCCCAGCCGCACATGAAGCCGACGTAGGGCCCGAACGCCTTGGTGGACCAGGTGAAGGACGCCCCGCAGTCCGGGGCGGCGGCGTTGAGCTCTCGGTAGGCGTAGGCGGTGAAGAACATGGGGATGAAGCCGGCGATGAAGATGGCCGGCATCTTGAACCCGACCGCTGCGACGATGAGGCCGACGCTGGCGGTGAGGGTGTAGCCCGGGGCGACGGAGGAGACCCCCAGCGTGGCGCCGGCGAAAGTGCCGACCTTGCCCTTGGCCAGTCCCTTGTCGATGAGGCCACCCGAGGCCTTGCGCTCGGGTTGGTCCCGTGTTGTCTGCTGCTCTGACACCGTTCCTGCCTCCAGTCTGGCCGTGCCCTCGGATGGACCTTGGATGTCGATGTCACCCGAGGTGCGAAGGAGCGCACCCAGGGTCGCCGGTCATGGCTGCCCGTCGGTGCCTGGCGGCGGGCCGAGGCTGCTCTCGGGGATGGGCCGGCCCGCGAGCAGCGGCTGGGACGGGTCCCAGGTCGTCCCGTCGCGCTCGTCCTGGCGTTTGCGAGCGATCGCCGAGAGAGCCTCGAGGACGACCCGGTTGGCGAGCGCCGCGGTGATGTCCGCATGGTCATATGGTGGGCTGACCTCGACGACGTCCACGCCGACGACGGGCAGCTCGAGGCAGATCCGGCGGACGGAGTCGAGCAGCTGTCGTGCCGAGAACCCACCGGGCTCCGGGGTGCCGGTTCCGGGCGCGTGGCCCGGATCGCACACGTCGATGTCGACCGAGAGGAAGACACCCTCGCACTCGTCCACCGAGATCGCGAACGCCTCGGTGAGGCACTCCTCGAGGCCCCGTCGGCCGATCTCGGTCATCTCGTAGGAGCGCATCCCCTGCGCGGCCATCCAGTCGAGGGTCTCAGGCTCCGGCCAGTAGCCGCGCAACCCGATCTGGAGGAACCGGTCCCCGCGCAGGGCGCCGGACTCGATGAGGCGCCGCATCGGCTGACCGTGCCCCCAGAGCGCGCCGAACGTGATGTCGCCGGTGTCGGCATGCGCGTCGAAATGGATCATCGAGACTCGCCCGTGCCCAAGGACATTGGCCACGCCCTTGGCATCCGGGAAGGCGATGGAGTGGTCGCCTCCGAGGACCACCGGGATGGCGCCGGCCCGCGTCACCTTCTCCACCGCTGCCTCGAGAGCCGGCAGCGCCACTTCGATGTCGCCGGAGTACATCTCGACGTCGCCGGCGTCGACGACGGTGAGATCTCGCAGCGCGTCGGTCCGCAGGGCCAGACTCGGCCGGGAGCCATCGTGAGGCAGGTAGTCGGTCGCCCTGATGGCCATGGGGCCGAAGCGAGTCCCCGCCCGATGTGAGGTGCCCCCGTCGAAGGGGGCACCGACGATGACGACGTCCGCGCCGGCATACGACTCGGGTTCGTCCAGATCGCAGCGCGGGACACCGAGGAAGGTGAAATCGGGTCCGTACTGCCCGCCGTACCGCGCCATTGCAGGCCTACTTCGGTGCGAAGCGGAAGGTCTTCTTGTTCTGGAACTCCTCGATCCCGAAGCGGCCGAGCTCACGGCCGAAGCCGCTGCGCTTGACGCCGCCGAACGGCAACTGGGCGGCGTCGAGATTGACGCCGTTGATGAACACCATGCCGACCTCGAGCTCGGAGCCGACCTTGATGGCCCGCTCCTCGTCCTCGCAGATCACCACCGAACCAAGCCCGAACGGCGACGAGTTCGCCAGCCGCACGGCCTCCTCGTCACTGGAGACCTTGTAGAGCACCGCGACCGGGCCGAACAGCTCCTCCTTGAAGGCGTCCATGTCCGGGGTGACATCGGTGAGGACTGCGGGCGAGAAGAAGTTGCCGTCCACCTTGATGTCGCCGGTCAGCGACGTGGCACCCTGAGCCAGCGCGGCGTCGACCTGCTGCTTGAGGTTCGCGGTTGCCTTCTCCGAGGACAGGGGGCCCAGCTCCGCGCCCTCCGCGGTCGGGTCGGTCGGGGCGAAAGCGCTCATCGTGGCCGAGAACTTCTCGGCGAACTCGTCGAAGTACTTGTCGAGCACGACGACCCGCTTGGAGGCGTTGCACGCCTGTCCGGTGTTGCCGATCCGGCCCGCTGCGGCGGTCTCGACGGCGGAGTCGATGTCACTCGTGTCGAGCACGAGCAGCACGTCGGACCCGCCCATCTCGAGGACGACCTTCTTGAGGTTGCGCCCGGCGATCTGTGCGACGGCGGCCCCGGCGCGCTCCGAGCCCGTGACCGACACCGCCTGCACGCGAGGATCCGCGATGATGTCGGCCACCTGATCATGCGTGGCGAAGAGGTTGGTGTAGGCGCCCTCGGGGAGGCCGGCCTCCTTCATCATGGACGCGATCGCGAGCGCCGACTCGGGGCACTGCTCGGCGTGCTTGAGCAGGACGGTGTTGCCGAGCACGAGGTTGGGTCCGGCGAAGCGAGCGACCTGGTAGTAGGGAAAGTTCCAGGGCATGATCCCGAGGAGCACGCCGATGGGCTCGCGACGCACGAAGGCGCGTCCACCGTCGTCGGTGGGGATCTCCTCCTGCTTGAGGAACTCTTCGCCGTTCGTGGCGTAGTACGAGTAGATGTCGGCGCTGAAGTCGACCTCTTCGAGAGCCTCCGCAAGCGGCTTGCCCATCTCGCGCGCGATGATGTGTGCCAGCTCGTCGCGGCGCTCAAGGTGCAGGTCGGCCACCCGCTGCACGAGCGCGGCACGCTCGGCGACCGTCGTCTTTCGGCCCCAGCTGCGGTAGGCGTCGTCCGCTGCTGCGATGGCCTGCGAGACCTCCGCGTCGGTCATGGTGGGGTACTCGGCGACCGTCTCGCCGGTCGTGGGGTTGACTACCGCGTAGGCAAGCATGGCTCTCCTGGGAAACGTCTTGGTCGTCTGGATTCACGTCGATGTCATCGAATTTGCAACCTAGCAGCGACTCCCTGGTGCGTCCAGAGCACTACGGAGCGGCACCTCCCTCCAGGTCCTGGCGCCGAGTCGGAGGCGACGAGCCGGACCTGACATCCTCGGTCGATGCCGGTGCTGCGATGCTGGCTGCGGCTGTCGCAGTGGCAGCGGCAATGGCACGAGGCGCACCGCTCGATGTGGAAATGTCCGATCAGGAGGGCCGGAGGATGGCTGACGAGGATGGCTGACGTGGAGGAACGGCCGGACTGGCGCAGCGCCCCGTACAACCGATGGGCCTTCTGGCATGCGCACGACCTGCTGCCTACGCAGATCGTGCGCCGCGCGGAGCCGGCTCGCCCGTTGACGACCGCATCGCCGACCGTCGATGTCCGGGAGATCGCCGTGGACCGGGTCGACGGGACCTCGGCGCCGCTAGCCTCGGTCCTCACCGACACCTACACCGACGCCTGTCTGGTGCTTCACGACGGCGCGGTGGTGTTCGAGGAGTATGCCGAACACGGCGACCCGTCGCTCACCCACACCGTGATGTCCGTGACCAAGCCGCTCGTGGGGTGTGTCGCGGCGATCCTCATCGAGCAGGAGGTGCTCGACCCGGCCCGGCGCGTCACGGACTATGTCCCCGAGCTCGCCGCGTCGGGCTACGACGGAGCCAGCGTGCGCGATGTGCTGGACATGCGCAGCGGCGTCCACTTCCGAGAGGAGTACGACGACCCCACCTCGGAGGCTCGCGAGCTGGATCGCTGGGTTGCGGCGAGCCAACGCGGCGGCGATGATCGCCGACGCGGCCTCTACCCCTACCTGCTGACCCTCGAGGCGGACTCGGCGCACGGCGGGCTGTTCCGCTACCGCTCCGCGGAGACCGACGTGCTGGGCTGGGTCTGCGAACGGGCATCGGGTCACCCGATGGCGGACCTTCTCGGTGCCCGTATCTGGGGGCCGATGGGCGCAGAGCACGAGGCCCGGCTCATCTGCGACGGCACGGGGACGGCGATGCACGACGGTGGCCTCAACGCGACGGCCCGCGACGTGGCCCGGTTCGGGCAGTTGTTGCTCGATGGGGGCACGGTGCCGAGCAGCGACGGCGGGCGGGACGTCGTCGTGCCGGCGAGGTGGCTACGCCAAGCCTGGGCGGTCGACGCCGACGTCCGGGACGCCTTTGCCAACTCGCCCGCCGAGGTGATGTTCCCCGGTGGCTGGTTTCGCAACCAGTTCTGGTTCCGGCCCGGTCCGTACGGGGACGTGCTGGTCTGCCTCGGGGTGTACGGGCAGATGGTCCACGTCAACCGCCGGACGCGGACGGTCTGCGTCAAGTTGTCGAGCTGGCCGGCTGTCGGCAACCCGGCCTTCCTCCAGGACACGATCAGGTCCTTCGATGCAGTCGGCGGCGCCCTGTCGAACGCCAGCTCCCAGGATGTGAGGCAACGGCTCCCGGGCGTCGTCGCCGGGCTGAGAGCCGGCCGGCCGCTCCAACTCCCTGATACGACGTGATGTGGCGCTCACCCACCAGCCAGTGCAACGGCATGCTCACCGCCCGGTCGGACCGCGGTGACCCCATGTGAATAGGATGTCGCCAACTGGGGGTCGCCCACCTGAAGGAGTGCATCATGACTAGACCTCGCCTGGACAACATCTCGGAGATCCGGACCTTCTTCCGGACGAACGAGCAGCCGATCTACTTCTTCGGACCGACGGCGTTCAACCTGCTGGGGATCGACCGCTGGGTCCGCAACTTCCACTACATCGCCTACTACGACTCGTGGGACGGCGCTCACCCACGGGTCTTCGCCCCGACCAACCGGCCGGAGATCGGCTTCGAGTCCAGCGAGCAGATCGTCAACTACCTGCTGCGGGATCCGGAGGTGCAGGCCTACCTGAAACACCGGGGCGGCACCCCCATGGTCGCCATGGTCTTCTTCAACGAGGAGACCGAGGAGATCTGCCGGGAGCTCGGCTACACGCTGATCCTTCCCCCCGACTCGCTGCGCCGGAGACTCGACTCCAAGATCGTCACCACCCAGCTCGGCAACGAGGCGGGCGCTCCGTCGGTGCCCAACGTGCTGGGCCACGCCGACAGCTGGGCCGAGCTCGAGGCGTTGGCGACCGAAGCCGGCCTCGGGTCCGACCTCGTGGTCCAGACGCCCTATGGCGACTCGGGCAGGACCACCTTCTTCATCGAGTCGGAGGCGGAGTGGGATGAGCACAGCGACGACATCATCGGTGAGGACCTCAAGGTGATGAAGCGGATCAACCACCTGGCGGCCGCCGTCGAGGCGTGTATCACCCAGCACGGCACCGTCGTGGGCCCGTTCATGACCGACCTCACGGGCTACCCCGAGCTGACGCCCTATCAGGGCGGGTGGTGCGGCAACGACCTGTTCCCGGAAGCGTTGAGCAGCCCGCAGCGGGCGAGCGCGATCAGCTATGTACGGCGCATGGGGGATCGTCTCGCGCAGGAGGGCTACAAGGGATTCCTCGAGGTCGACGTGCTCATCGACACCGACACCGACGAGGTCTACCTCGGCGAGGTCAACCCGCGGATCTCGGGGGCATCCTCGATGACCAACGTCACGGCCGGCGCCTACGCCGACGTCCCGTTGTTCCTCTTCCACCTGTTGGAGTACATGGACGTCGACTACACGATCGACGTCGAGGAGATCAACGAGCGCTGGCGCGAGCTGGCAGCGGTCGACGTCTGGGCCCAGCTCATCATGAAGGAGCCCGTCGACTCCGTCGAGCGCATCCTGGCCGCCCCCCGCACGGGCACTTACACAATGCAGCCGGACGGCACGATGGTCTTCGACCACGTGGCGAACGACTGGCACGACGTGACCGACGAGGACGAGGCGTTCTTCCTGCGGGTCTACGGCCCGGGCGACTACCGGTTCCGCGGCGCAGACCTCGGAGTGCTGGTCACCAAAGGCCGGATGCAACGCGGAGGCGAGCTGACCGACCGGTGCCGCCGGTACATCGCCGGCGTCGCGAACATGTTCCACTCGGAGCCGGTGCCTGACATGGCCGCACCGTTGCCCATCGCCTACGTGAAATAGGAGTGCCTGTGGACCAGGACGCCTCCACCGAGGACGCGGACCTACTCGTCGGCGAGGTGCAGCGCGTCGACGCCTCGACCGACGCACCGGCAGACCTGAGCAACTGGCAGGAGCCCGATCAGCTCCGATGGGCCTTCCAGCACATGGACGAGGTGATGCCGACCCAGGTCATCGCCGCCGGGACGGAGGCGCCGCGACCGTTGGCCGAGGACACGCGCTCACTCGGTGAGCTGGACCTGGTCCGGTTCGACGGATCGACGGGGACGCTCGATGACGTCCTGGCCGAGACGCACACCGACGCGTTCATCGTGCTGCACGAGGGCCGGGTGGTCGAGGAACGCTACCTGGGAGCGATGACGCCCAGCACCCGGCACCTGGTGATGTCCGTGTCGAAGTCCATCGTGGGCTGCGTCGCCGGAGGCCTGGTCGAGGCGGGCGCGCTGGACCCGGAGGCGGCCGTGACGAGCTACCTGCCCGAGGTTGCCGGGTCGGGATACGACGGTGCCACGGTGCGAAATGTCCTGGACATGCGCACCGGCGTGGCATTTCGCGAGACCTACACCGATCCCGACGCCGAGGTCCGCGTGATGGAGCGTTCGATGGGTTGGAGTCCGCTCGAGCCAGACGATCCCGTCGGTGCCTATGCCTATCTCGCCACGCTTGGGAGGGATGGCCCCCATGACGGGCGGTTCACGTATCGTTCCGCCGACACCGATCTGCTCGGATGGCTCTGCGAACGGGTGACGGGGGTGCCGATGGCCGACCTCATCTCGGAGCGGATCTGGGGCCCCATCGGAGCGGAGTTCGATGCCACCGTCACCACCGACTGGGTCGGCACGGCCATCCACGACGGCGGCATCTCCGCCACTGCTCGTGACCTGGCTCGGTTCGGTCAGATGCTGCTCGACGAGGGCGTGGTCGACGGACGACGCGTCGTCCCCGCCTCGTGGATCGAGGAGTCCTTCAACCCCGGTCACGACGTGCGCCAGGCCTTCGCGGAATCGCCGGATGAGACGGTGTTGCCCGGCGCGTGGTATCGCAATCAGTTCTGGTTCATCCCGGGCATCGCCGGTGACAACCTGGTGTGTCTGGGGATTCACGGCCAGATGATCCACGTCAGCCCAGCCACCCGCACGGTGGCGGTCAAACTCTCGTCCTGGCCATCGGCACAGCATCTTGCTCACCTCATCGACACCCTTCGCGCGGTCGGTAGGGTCGGAGCGTACCTGTATCTCTCGCAAGGGGATTGGGCGGCTGGAGAGGCATCCGCGTCGACTGCGTGACCTGACCTCGTCAAGCCCGCCTTGACACTGCTTAAGCGTCAATGTTACGTTGACGAACATGATCACCAATACGACGGAAACCAGCACCCCAACCACAGAGGACCTGCGCGGCCGGGCCCCCACGCCTCCGAGCAACCCGGCGGACTGGCGCGCCTGGATCGACTTCGGGCTGGCCTGGTCCAAGGCTTCCTACCGAGGCACTGACTGGGCTGGATCGGACTGGGCTGGATCGGGCTCGGCCGCGACGCGCACGTCCTTCCCGCTGCGCATGAGCGCCTACCAGGAAGACACCCCTGGCGCCCGGTGGAAGGAGCTGTATGACGCGACCTGGCCGGCCTACTCCTCGTGGTATGCCTCGCAGGGCTTCTCCGCCCGCCCGAGCCTGGCCGAATGCCGCGCGCAGCTAAGCCGGCACATGCCTGAGCTGGTGCCCACCTGGGAGCGGCTGGTGAAGCTGAGCGGCAACGACACCGTCGCGGCGAGGCTGCTGACGATGTGGAACATGCCCTCGTTCGCCTGCGGATGCTCCCAGGCCGTGCTGCCTGGCCAGGACCCGCTGCTGGTGCGCAACTACGACTACGACCTCGACCTGTTCGAGGGGGTCATCGCCTCGACGAACTGGTCCGGCAAGCGCAAGGTCATCGGCACCAGCGACCTGCTGTGGGGCCTGCTTGATGGAATGAACGAGGACGGCCTGGTCGTCTCGCTGACCTTCGGCGGCCGCTCTGATGTCGGCGAGGGATTCGGCATCCCGCTGGTCGTTCGTTACCTGCTTGAGACCTGCGCCGATGTCGAGGCCGCGATCGCGGCCCTCGACGGGCTGCCGATCGCGCAGTCCTACAACCTGACGCTGGCTGACACCAGCGGCGCGCATGCCACGGTGTTCGTCACACCCGGTGAGCCGATCGCGGTCAGTGATCTGACGGTGGCCACCAACCACCGCCTCGATGAGGTCGAGCGCCCCGAGCATGCCCGCCGCTTGAACAGCCTGCCCAGGCAGGAGCACCTGACCCGGCTGCTGGATGAGGGCACCGCGCGTCACCGACTGGTCGAGGCCTTCCTGGATGAGCCGCTGCGCGCCGAGCAGTACACGATCGGGTTCGGCACGCTCTACACCGCCGCCTACCGTCCGGCGGCCGGCGCGGTGACCTACCGCTGGCCAGGCCAGACCTGGGTGCGCACCTTCGATGATCAGGACGACACCCGGCAGGTGACCCTCGCCGGCCGGTGAGGGCGTGCGCGCGGCGCGGCCGCGGGGGATACTGGCGGGGTAGAGAGGAGCTCGATGAGCACGCCGACCGACCCCGCCGATCCCGCGGCCCTCGCCGCAGCAGCCAGAGAGAACATCGACGCGCTGTCGCGCAGCAGCGATCTCGCGGCCTTCGAGGAACTCCTCGGCCTGAGCCAATACGTCGGCGAGGCGCTCGGAGCGAGCGCCCGCACCCTGGCCCAGGCGAGCTCCTGGGCAGCGGTGGGCGGCCTCGCCGGCACGACCAAACAGGCGGCCTGGGCCCGGTGGCGAACCTGACCTGACGGTGACCGATACCGTGGCGCCATGGCCAAGCGACTCCTCGCCCTCGATCTCGACGGCACGACCGTCAGCCATATGGGCGAGCTGGCGCCGGCCGTGCGAGATGCCCTGTTGCGTCTGCCCGATGAGGTCGAGATCGTCATCGCCACCGGCCGGTCGATCATCGCCACGACCCCGATCCTCGAGCAGCTCGGGCTGCGCCACGGGCATGCTGTGTGCGCCAACGGCGCCCTGACACTCGAACTCGACCCGGCACTCGATGGTGGCTTCCGGATCACCGACCAGGTCACGTTCGACCCCAGGGACGTCATCGAGCAGATGCGCGAGGCGCTGCCCGATGCGCGGATCGCGGTCGAGGAGCCGGGTGTCGGCTTCAAGGTCTCGCGCCACTTCCCGGACGGGGAGCTCATGGGAGCCTCCCGAGAGGTGCCCTGGCACGAGCTCGTCGACCACCCAGTCACCCGTGTCACGCTGCGCCAGCCGGAGGCGAGCGCCGAGGAGTTCATGGAGATGGTTGAGCGGGCCGGTCTGCACGGCGTCTCCTACGCCGTGGGCTGGTCGGCCTGGCTCGACATCAACCCGGAGGGCGTCTCCAAGGGCTCGGCGCTCGAGCTCATCCGTCGGCGCATCGGTGTCGAACCGGTCCACACGGTCGCCGTCGGAGACCAGCGCAACGACCTGGAGATGCTCTACTGGGCCGCCTGGGGCGTGGCCATGGGCAACGCCCCGGACGAGGTCAAGGCGATCGCCGACGAGGTGACGCTTGACATCGACGAGGACGGCCTCGTGCCGATCCTCGACGCCCTCGCCGAGTCCGTTCGTGCCGGCCGGCCCTTCCGTGAAGGGGTTCCCTCGCAGGCGACCGCGAGGCTGACGATGTAGGCGTGCCGTCGGGCAGAGCGGCCGGCACTGTGGCATACGAGGCATACGAGGCATACGAGGCATACGGAATGAGGTGATCCCGTGCCCATCGTCTACATCCACGGCGTCGCGATCCGCGACGACGACGAGGCGTTGGCGAAGGCCACCAAGCGGTTTCGCGAGGTGCCTTGGGAGACGATCCGGGAGCACCTGCGGGCGACCGTGGCGCCAGCCATCTCCGACAACCCAGCCGACGTACCGATCACGCGCATCTACTGGGGCGACCTAGGTGCCCGGTTCGCCTGGGGCGGAAGCTCGCTCGTATCGCGAAACCTGACGGCGGAGGTCGCGAGCACGGCCGTGACGCCCCCCGAGGGCGAGTCGGACGAGTCGGACGGTCCGGACGGGAGGCCGGCGACCCCCACGCTGCGCGAGCGGGGTATCCGCAGGATGCGCTCGACAGTGACCGCCTTCAGGCGTCCCCTCGAGGAGTTCGTGCCGATCTTCCTCGGCGACGTGCTGACGTATGTCGCGTGGCGCGGCGCCGCAGGGGCGCCGGGTCCGATCCCGCAGCGGATCCTCGATGGGCTCGAGACGGCGTCCACGCTCGCGGAGTCACGCCGCGAGCCGCTGATCGTCCTCACCCACAGCATGGGCGGCCAGATCCTCTATGACGTGCTCACGCACTTCGCGCCGAGGACCCCGCGCTACCAAGGGATCCGGGTCGACTACTGGTGTGCGACGGGATCGCAGGTCGGGTTCTTCGAGGAGCTCAAGCTCTTCCTCGAGAGCGACCCCGCCTACTCGGCGGCCTCGGGTCGACGGGTGCCGCCGATGCCGGGCGAGCGTCTCGGCGGGTGGTGGAACGTCTGGGACCACGCCGACCTGCTCAGCTTCCGCGCCGGGGGGATCTTCGAAGGTGTCGATGACGCGGCATTCTTCGCCGCCGGGGCGCTGCCCACCGACCACTTCAAGTACCTTGGCAGCGCGGAGTTCTACCGGATGTTCGCCACGCGCGTCCGGGCCAGCCTCGAGTCCCGGTGCGACAACGACAACACGTGAGCGGTGTCGAAATCGGCCCCTGTCGTTCGACGTCGTGATGAGGCGGGGCACCCGGCCCCGCTCCAGCAGCAAGGAGAACACCATGCGTTTCATGATCATCGTCCCGGCGAGCGCCGAGACCGAGGCCGGAGCGCTGCCGACCGAGCAGCAGCTCGCCGACATGACGAGCTACAACGAGGAGCTGCTGCGCGCCGGCGTGCTCGTCGACGGCCAGGGCCTGCACCCCACGAGCCGCGGCGCCCGTGTCACCTACGCCACCGACGGTGAGGTGACGGTGACCGACGGCCCGTTCGCCGAGGCGAAGGAGCTCATCGCGGGCTTCACCATCATCGACGTCAGCTCCAAGGAGGAGGCGCTCGAGTGGCTGCGCACATGGCCGCGTTCGTCGGTCCCCGGTGAGTTCCAGCTGGAGCTGCGCCAGGTGTTCGCCGACGAGGACTTCGGCGAGGCGTTCTCGCCCGAGCTGCAGGAGCGCGAGGCCCGGATGCGGGAGGAAGCCACCCGCCACGCGGCGCAGGGCTGACCCGGCCTCCTCACGAGGTGGGCGATCGCGAGCAGGTCCAGCGCACCCTCGAGGCCGTGTGGCGCATGGAGGCGGCCAAGGTCACCGCCGTCGTCGCCCGGCTCGTCGGCGACGTCGGCCTCGCCGAGGACCTCGCTCAGGACGCCCTCGTCCAGGCCCTCGAGCAGTGGCCCCGCGACGGCGTGCCGGACAAGCCGGGCGCCTGGCTGACAGCGACCGCGAAGCGCCGCGCCATCGACCGCATCCGGCGCGACGCCAACCTCGCGGCCAAGCTGGCGCAGATCGGCCACGTGGAGCAGCTGCGCGTGGCCGACCTCGCCGAGGCGCAGCTCGACCGGGCTATCGAGGACATCGACGACGACGTCCTCGGCCTGATCTTTGCCGCGTGCCACCCGATCCTCACCGCGTCGGCGCGAGTCTCCTTGACCCTGGGGATGATCGGCGGCCTCACGACGCGTGAGATCGCGAGGGCATTCCTCACGAAGGAGTCGACGATCGGCCAGCGGATCTCGCGGGCCAAGCGGACCCTCTCCGCAGACGGCGTCACCCTCGAGATCCCGAGTGGCGCCGAGCTCGGCCCGCGCCTCGCCTCGGTCCTCGAGGTCGTCTACCTCACCTTCAACGAGGGCTACGCCGCCACGTCCGGTCGCGACTGGGTCCGCGGCGATCTCATGGCGGAGGCGATCCGCCTCGGGCGGGTCATCGCCGCCCTCGCCCCGAGTGAGCCGGAGGTCCACGGCCTGCTCGCCCTCATGGAGATCCAGGCCTCCCGCACGCGAGCCCGGATCGGCCCCGACCGGGCGCCGGTCCTGCTCCTCGACCAGGACCGCACCCGCTGGGACTGGTCGCTCATCCGCCACGCGGTCACCGCGCTCGACCGGGCGAGCGCGCTCGGCGGCATACGAGGGCCGTATGTTCTGCAGGCCGCCATCGCGGCGTGTCATGCCCGTGCCCGCACGGCGGAGGCGACCGACTGGACGCGGATCGTCGCGCTCTACGAGGAGCTCGGCCGGCTGCGGCCCTCGCCGATCGTCGAGCTCAATCGTGCCGTGGCGCTCTCGTATGCCGCTGGGCCGGCGCCCGCTCTCGCCGTCGTCGACGGGCTGGCCGGCTCACCCGCGCTCGCCGGCTACCACCTGCTGCCGAGCGTCCGCGGCGACCTGCTGGCGCGGCTCGGGCGGGAGGATGAGGCGCGTGCGGAGTTCGCCAGGGCGGCCGAGATGACGCAGAACGACGCGGAGCGGAGGCTCTTGCTGCGGCGGGCAGGTATCAGGACTACGGTCGAATCACCCTGAACCGACACGGACGTCGACGGTGGGGAGCGGTCATGGGTGTCAGGCACGAGAGCTGCGCGGGCTATGGCGTCGCGCCCTTCGCGAGCCTCGTCGCGAAGTACCCGGGCGAGGACGTCTATCCGATCGAGGACTTCCGGGTCGAATGGGGCCCGATCTTCCACCGGGGCAGGCTCGACGGCTCGGCCCGCATCCTCGTGCTCGGTCAGGATCCGGCCGCTCATGAGGCGATCAGCCGGCGGATCCTCGTCGGCGAGGCCGGGCAACGGGTCCAAGGACTGCTCGCCCGGGTCGGGATCACCTCGAGCCACGTCATGGTCAACGCCTTCCTCTACAGCGTGTTCGGCCAGCGCGGAGGCAACAGGCACATCGGGGACGACGCGATCGCCGGCTACCGCAACCGTTGGCTCGACGCGCTCCTCGTCGGCACCCAGGTCAGCGCCGTCGTCACCTTCGGGACGCTCGCCGCCAAGGCCTACGCCGCCTGGACCGCGACGCAACCCGAGACGGCGGCCGCGATCCACGTGGCCACCCTGACCCACCCGACGTATCCCGAGAGCGCGGCCCGGGCCGGGGGGCCCCTCGCGGAGACCACCGCCGCGATGCTCGAGCAGTGGAGCGCCGCGCTGCCAGGACTCGTGGCGCACGTCGTGCCCGATCCGCCCTGCGGGCAGAGCGACCTCGGCAGGCCGTATGCCGCGACGTGGCGCGACGGCGACCTCGTCGCCATCCCCGAAGGCGACCTTCCCGCGGGCGCGCCGGTCTGGTGGCGCGATCTCGACCAGTGGGCCGCCCGCACCGGCGCGGACTCCCAGACCAAGCGCGCCACGATCACCGTTGCGGTCCCGAAGGGAGCCCGGACATGGCCACCACTGTGACGGACGCGAAGTCGGCATCCGCGGTTTCGGGCCGCTTCGAGCAGGCCTACCGCCGGGGGATCACCGAGGAGCTGCCCCCGGCGCCGCGGAGGACCCGGGCGCTGCCGCAGGCGCCCTTCGCGCTGCGCGGCGCGGTCATCACACCCGAGGGAGCCTGGTCACGCGGCTACGTCACGATCGCGAACGGCGTCATCGACGCCGTCTCCACGCGCAAGCCGAGGACGGTCGAGGTCCTCGACACCGACGGGGTCATCCTCCCCGGACTGCTCGACCTGCACGGTCATCCGGAGTTCAATGTCTTCGCCGCCTGGGAGCCGCCGAAGCTCTACACCAACCGCTACGCATGGCGCCGCTCCAAGCCGTACAAGCAGCTCGTCCGGGACCCGCAGAACGACCTGCTCTCCACGCTGCCGGCCCATACACAGACCCGCTATGCGGAGGTGCGCGCCCTCGTCGGCGGGGTCACCGGCATCCAGGGCGCGTCCTCGGCGAGCACCGCGTCCTCCGAGCCGCTCGTGCGCAACATCGACCAGTGGATCTTCGGCGCGCACCGGGCGCGTTCGCTCATCGACCTGCCGAGTGGAAGCTTCGGCAAGGAGTCGTACGACCGGATCATGGCTCACATCGCGGCGGGGACGGTCACGGCCTTCTACCTGCACCTGTCGGAAGGCAGGCGTGGCGATGCCGTCAGCGCCAAGGAGTTCCAGCACTTCCTCGACCTCGGCGGAGCGACCCCGGCGACGAACATCATCCACGCCACCGCCCTCACCGCCGACGACCTGCACACGGTCGCCGACGCGGGGTGCCGGCTCATCTGGTCGCCGCAGTCCAACCTGCGCCTCTACGGCGAGACCACCCTGGCGGGGGAGGCGCTCGCGGCGGGAATGACCGTCTGCCTCGGAGCCGACTGGTTGCCGTCCGGCTCGACCAGCCTGCTCGCCGAGATGAAGGTCGCCCGGCGTGAGCTGGCCCAGCAGGGCCACCCGATCGAGGCGGCCGACCTCGTCGCCATGGTGACGTCGGTGGCCGCCGAGGCCGCCGGGCTGTCCGAGCACCTCGGATCCGTGGCGGTCGGACGCCCGGCGGACCTGCTCGTCCTCGAGCGCCATCATGACGATCCCTACGAGAGTGTCTGTCTCGCCGACCCGTCATGGGTCGAGCTGGTCTGCATCGGCGGCGACATCACCTACGGCCGGGCGGACTGGTTCGCTGCCCTGTCCGGCGCCGCCGACGGCCCGACGATCGAGAACCTCACGGCATGGGGCAAGCCGATGCGCCTCGACACCGGCTTCCAGGGCGGGTCGCAGACGCCGTCGCTGACGACAGTGCGCATGCTGCTGACGGATGTCTACCCGCCGGTGGGCCCGATCTTCGCCTGAGCGCCGCCGGCCCTGCTGGTGCCGCCGGCCCTGCTGGTGCCGCCGGCGTCCCCGAGCCTGCCGGGGCAACCGGCGAGCCGTCCGGTAGTCTTGCCCCCGGAAGCAAGGCCCGAGAATGATCGCTGGCAGATCCGAGTGGTCCTCACCACGTGACAACGAGGTGCCCGAGTATGTCGCCAAGCGACACTTCCGGCCGCAACAGGTCGGGGAAGCGCCGACAGTCCTACGTTCCTGCAGCTTTCCTGGTCTGAGGAACCCGAGTCCCGCATCAGCCCCGACATCGTTCCTGAAGGAGAATCAGTCCCATGCCCCACATCAACCTCGAGACCGGAATCCCCGGCCCCCGGAGCCTCGCCCTTCAGCAGCGGCGGGCAGCGGCGATCAGCAGCGCGCTGGGCCAGTCGAACGGCGTGGCGGTGCAGTCGGCGCACGGCTCGCTGGTGACCGACGTGGACGGCAACACCTTCATCGATCTGGCGGGCGCGATCGGCATGATGGTGGTGGGGCACAATCACCCTCGGGTGGTGAAGGCTGTCCAGGACCAGGCCGCCGAGCTGATCCACCCCAGCGCGCTCGTCGTCAACTTCGAGGCGTACCCGGCGCTGGCCGAGCGCCTCAACGCGCTGACGCCCGGTGATTTTCCCAAGAAGACGCTGCTTGCCAACGGCGGCGCGGAAGCGGTCGAGAACGCCGTCAAGATCGCGCGGGCCTACACGGGTAGGCCGGGCGTCATGGTGTTCGAGGGCGGCTACCACGGACGCACCAACCTCACCATGAGCATGACGAGCAAGTACAGCCTCTTCAAGAAGGGGTTCGGCCCCTTCGCCGGGGAGGTGCACCGTCTGCCCTTCCCCAACCTCTATCGCGCGCCGGAAGGACTCACGGGTGAGCAGTGGGTGGACTGGTGCTGCTGGAATCTGGAGAACGCGCTGACAGCGCAGGTCGACGGCTCGGATCTGGCCTGCATCGTCATCGAACCGGTGCTGGGGGAAGGTGGATTCGTGCCGGCACCTGCGAAGTTCCTGCGCAAGATCCGCGAGACGTGCGATCGTACGGGGGCCGTGATGGTCGCCGACGAGATTCAAAGCGGCAGCGGCCGCACCGGGCGGCTGTACGCCATCGAACACACGGACGTGGTGCCCGACCTGGTCGTCAGCGCCAAGGGCCTGGGAGCCGGGATGCCCATCAGCGCTGTGACGGGTCGCGCCGAGATCATGGACGCCCCGCATGTGGGCGGCGTGGGCAGCACCTACGGCGGCAGCCCCGTTGCGTGTGCCGCGGCGCTGGCCGTGCTGGACCTTCTGACCGAACCCGGCTTCCTGGAAGGGGCGCAGACTGTCGAGCGCGTGGTGCGCGAGGTGTGGGAGCCCCTGCGCGGCGAGCTGCCCATCGGGGATGTTCGCGGGGTCGGCGCGATGATGGCCGTGGAGTTCGTCAAGGACCCGGTGGCCCGGGTCCCTTGGATGGAACTGGTGGCCGCCGCCGTGCCGCTGGCCGTGCAGCGCGGCGTGCTGGTGATGCGCGCTGGCCTGTACTCCAACTGCCTGCGTTTCCTGCCCGCCCTCGACATCCCGGAAGACATGCTGCGCGAGGGCCTGACCGCCGCGGCGGACGCCGTGCGCGAGGCATACCAAGCGGCGAACGCGGTAGAGGAGGTCGTCCCCGCGTGACCTCTCCCTTGATCGGCCGTCCGGTCCTGGCCTCTCACACAGGTGGCCGCTACGTGGTGGTGCAGGCCCGCGCCGAGGACGCCCCGGCGTTGGAAGCCTTGCAACGTGTCTGCTTCCCCGATCTCAGCGAGGGCGAGATCGCTACCGCCGAGCACTTCCTCGCGCAGCAGTCGAACTTCCCCGAGGGGCAGCTCGCCGTGCTGGACACGGGCACCGGGCGGCTGGTGGCATCCAGCAGCGACCTGCGTCTGAAGATCGATTTCACCCACTACGCGCACCCGTTCCTCGAAGAAACCGGCGACAACCTCTTCACCACCCACGACCCCGAAGGTGACTGGCTGTACGGAGCGGACATCAGCGTTGACCCCGAGGCGCGCGGGCAGGGCCTCGGCGCGCTGTTGTACGACGCGCGGCACGACCTGATCCGCCGCCTGAACCTCAAGGGCCACGTGGCCGGGGCGATGCCGAAGGGGTACGGGGCCGTCGCGGACCAGATACCGATCGAGCAGTACGTGCTGGCGGTGATACGCCGCGAGCGACGCGACCCGGTGCTGACCATGCAACTGGAGCGCGGCTACGGCGTCTGGGGCATCATCCCCGACTACCTGGACGACGACTCCTGCCGCGACCATGGCGTCTTCATCGTCTGGCGCAACCCTGACTACCAGGAAGAGGCGGGATGAACATGAAGGCTGCCGTCTACGCCGGCGGCCCGATCTATCCGCAGGCGGACGGGCGTGCGGTGGAGGCGCTGGCCGTGCGGGACGGGCGGGTGCTGCACGCCGGAACACTGGAGGATGCGCGGACGGCAGCCGGAACGCGAGCGCGGCTGCACGACCTCGGGGGCGTCACCCTGCTCCCCGGCCTGACTGACGCCCACGTCCACGTCTGGAAGGTGGGCCAGCTCCGCACCACGATGCTCGATCTGCGCGAGACTGCCTCGCTCGACGACCTCGCCCGACAGGTGCGGCGGCGTCATGCCGAACTGCCCCCCGGCGCCTGGCTGTGGGGGCGCGGCTGGAACGAGATTCGGCTGGGGGCGGTCCCGGACCGGACACTGCTCGATACTCTCGCTCCGGGGCGACCAGTCCTGCTCACCCGCACCTGTGCGCACATCCACGCGGTCAGCACGGCGGCCCTGCACCGCGCGAGTATCCACCCCGACACTCCGCCGCCGCCCGGCGGCGAGATCGACTACGAACTCGGGCGGCTGACCGAGACGGCTTATGGTCTGGTCTCCGGCGCGATGCCCGCCCCCTCGCAGGCGCAGTATGAGGAATGGATTCTGGCAGGGCTGGATGACCTGAAGGCCCTCGGCTTCACGGCGGTGACCGACGCGGCGGTGGACCCGCCTCTTCACGCCGCCTACCTCGCGCTGGACGCGGCGGGCAGGCTTCCCATTCGCGTGAACCTGCTGTGCATCCGCCGCCCCGACGGGAGCACCGAGACGCTCCCCCTCCCCGAGAAGCACCTCTCGCCCCGGCTGCGCTGCGACAGCGTGAAGCTGTTCGGGGACGGCGGCCTCAGCGGCGCGACGGCGGCGGTCAGCGTGCCGTACCGGAACGTCGAGCCGCCCAGCCGGGGCGTGCTGCGCTTCGAGACCGAGGACCTCTACGAGCTCGTGCGCGAGACACACGTGGCGGGCTTCCGCGTCGGCGCGCACGCCATCGGGGACGTGGCACTGGATCAGATCCTCGGCGTGTACGCGAGGCTTGAGCAGGAATACCCGCAGGGTCCCCGGCACCGCATCGAGCATTTCGGCCTGCCCTCTGCCGAACATCTGCGCCTGGCGCGTGAACTGCGTGTGATCGCGGTGCCACAACCCGTCTTCCTGCATGAGCTGCGTGCCAACTACGACCGCTTCATGCCCGCAGAGCTCGCCGGGCAGGTTTTCCCGCTCCGGGCCTACTTCGACGCGGGCTTGGACGTGGCATTTTCCAGCGACGGCCCCGTGGTGCGGGACCTGCGGCCCCTGGCGGGCGTGCAGGCGGCGGTGGCCGAACCCTACGTGCCGGGGATGGCGGTGACGCTGGCGCAGGCGCTCGGCGCGTACACCCGCGGCGGCGCGGTGGCGCACGGCGACGAGCACGAGCGCGGCAGCCTGGCCCCAGGTAACCTCGCCGATCTCACTGTCGTGGGTGGCGACCCGTTTCACACCGAGCCCCAAGACCTGTCGGAGATCGCTGTGCGCGGCGCTGTCCTCGCGGGCGCCGTGGAAAGCGAGCTGGTATGACCGCCGCGCAAGACGACCCCGTGACCCGCAGCCAGGCCTACTTCGGCGGGGACTGGCGCCATAGGCCGAAGACCTTCGAGGTCTCCACCACGGCACCCTACGCCGTGTCGGCGCCGCTCTCGGCGCCGCTCGTGGCAGGATCGTTGTCAGCGCGGGGTGGCAGTCTCGGCTCAGAACCGCAGACAGGCAGGACCGGAGACAGGCAGGTGGATCGATGGGCAAGAACAACCGGGCACGACGGCGGGCGAAGGCCGGAACGCGGCACAGGCACGCGGCATCCCGGCAGGGTGGGGCGCAGGGTAGCGGGCAGAGCTTCCGCCGATCCGACCCACCTCCAGGAGAGTCGGAGGAGATCGTCCGCTACCACGTGAGCCGGCTCATGGGCGATGCCTTCGTCGCCCTGGATGCCGGGCTCGGCGACCTCGTCGACGATGCGTCGTCGGCGATCGCGCAGCGGTGCTCGGAGACTCGGGGGCAGCGGGTGGTCGCCACCACCCTGGTCGGCGGGATGCTCGACGCGACGTCCGAGGCGTGGTCGCGCGGATGGCAGCCCGCAGACATCCATCGCTATGCGGGGCGCCGGCTCTCCGGCCCGGAGCAGTCGCTCGTCCTTGATGTCATGAGCGACGAGTTGACCGGCTATGCGTCCTCGACCGTCGACCGGCGATGGCATGCCCAGATCGAGGAGCTGGAGGGCGGCGTCTGGTGGCCGGCCTCGCAGACCTGGCTGCACGCGCATCGAGAGCGCGGGGTCGACTGGACGACGCTCATCTCGAGGACGCTCGCGGTGCTGCACCTGCTCCTGGGGCTGCCCCGGCTCGAGTGCCTGACGCCGCTGCCCGGGACGGTCAAGCCGCCTGCCGTCGCCCCTGACGTCCGGGCCGCGACCGAAGGACCGGTGGTGGACGAGCGCATCCTCAGTCGGGTTCGACAGTTGCTCGCCAAGGCCGAGTCGACGACGTTCGAGGCAGAGGCCGAGACCTTCACGGCGGGCGCGCAGGCCCTGATGGCGCGGCACAGCATCGACGCGGCCCTCCTCGCTGCGGCCGACCCACACGGACATCGAGGCGAGGTAGCACCACACGGTCGACGGATCGGTATCGACAACCCGTATGACGGGCCCAAGGCGATGCTGCTCGACGCCGTGGCCTCGGCAAACCGGTGCCGGATGATCTGGAGTCGCGAGTTCGGCTTCGGCACGGTCGTCGGCTTCGAGGCCGATCTCGAGAGTGTCGAGGTGCTGTTCACGTCGCTGCTCGTGCAGGCGACGCGCGCCGTCACCAAGGCCGGATCCCGGACCGATGCCTACGGGCGCAGCCGGACCAGGTCGTTCCGGCACTCGTTCCTCATGTCCTTCGCCGGTCGCATCGGGGAGCGTCTCGAGCAGGTCACCGCCGAGGAGGTTCAGACCGCATCGGCGGCGGTCCGCTCCGGCGGGCAGGAGCTCGTCCCGCTCCTCGAGGCCCGCGCCGAGGAGGTGGACCGCACAGTCGAGGGGTGGTTCCCCACGCTGACGACCAAGCCCCTCGGGGCGGCGCGCGATGCCGAGG
>JAKDLQ010000174.1 GCA_030452775.1 Micrococcales bacterium
AGTAGGCCCCGTAGAGCGTGGGGATTGCGAGGTCCGCGCCGACCCCGATGAGGTCCTCGCCCGGCGCCGCGCGGGTGAGGTCGAAGTCCCATCTGGTCGGGGGCGGGGGGAGGGGCACGACGGATACCGGCCTTCGGCGGATCTCGGGCGTGGCCCGGTCAGTGCCTGGCGGCCGTGCCGGATGTCCACGTGGCGGCGACCCCGCAGAGCACGCTGCAAGGCACGCTGCAGGTCGCCGTCATGGTCGTGGGCACCTGATGTGTGGCTCGATCTCGGCCGCGGACTCATCCCCGTAGGCCTCGGCGAGACGGCGCAGGAAGTGGCTCTTGGCAAGCAGATACTCCTGTGTCCCGACGGTCTCGATGACGTAGGTGGCGAGCATCGACCCGAGCTCCGCACATCTGCGGGCCGGGAGCCGCACCGCGAGCCCGGTGAGGAAGCCCGCGCGGAACGCATCGCCGATGCCGGTCGGGTCCGACCTGCGCAGCTCGCGCGCGATCGGCACCTCGATCGGTGCCTCACCGAGGGTGCTGATCGTCGCGCCCTGCTTCCCGCGTGTCATGACCTGTACGCGGACCTGCTCGCCCAGCTCCGCCGGGTTCCAACCGGTCTTCTGGCAGGCGAGGTGGCTCTCGTACTCGTTGGTGAAGAAGTACTCCGCGCCGCTGATGAGCTGGCGGATCATCTCACCGTCGGCGAATGCGAGCTGCTGGGACGGGTCGGCGGCGAAGGGGATGCCGCGGGCGCGGCACTCGTCGGAGTGGCGCACCATCGCCACCGGGTCGTTGGCGCCGATGACGACGAGGTCGAGGCCGCCTACGCGCTCGGCGACCGGTCCCAGCTCGATCTCCCTGGCTTCGGTCATGGCACCGGCGTAGAACGTCGCGATCTGGGCCATGTCGGTGTCGGTGGTGCAGACGAAGCGCGCCGTGTGCCGTGACTGCGAGATATGCACCGAGTCACAGTCGACGCCGTGTCGCTCCAGCCAGGACCGGTAGTCGGCGAAGTCCTCCCCCACCGCACCGACGAGGAGCGGGCGCTGGCCAAGGTTGGCCATGCCGAAGGCGACGTTGGCCGCGACCCCGCCTCGGCGGATCTGCAGGTCATCGGCGAGGAAGGAGAGAGAGATCTTGTCGAGCTGCTCGACGACGAGCGAGTCGGCGAACCTGCCGCCGAACGTCATCAGATGGTCGGTGGCGATCGAGCCGGTGATCGCGATCTGCACGAGACGAACCTATCGCGAGATCGCCTCCTGGCGAGGGCCTGCTGTCGGGGGCCGCCGGACCAGGCGGGCGATGCAGTGATCCGGGGCCACTAGCGGTTCAAGCGAGCCGACCCGAAGCGCGGAGTCGCTCTCGTCGAGGAGCCCCTGCATCAGGCCGCGGTGCACGGCGCACACGACACCAAGGTGTCCAGGCCCGGGCCGGCGAGCCTCGGCGAGCTCGAGGAAGGGGCACTGCCCGATGTCGAGGCGAATCCCGGTGGGCTCCGTCGTGGCCACCGACGGGAAGCCCATCGCGCTCAGTGTCTCGACAACGACACGCGTCGCGTCTTCGAGCCTTGCCTCCCGCACTCCGGGAATCTCGGGCGTTTCGGGCGTTTCGGGTCGGTCATCGAGGCTGCTGCGCGCCGCGAGGCGACCGAATCTCTCTCCCGCCTCGATCGCCGGCCGCTCCGGGTCCGTTGCGGTCGCGTCGAGGTGAGCGGCGAGGATCTCGGCCAGCAGCCGGTAGCTGCGCCGGCCGGCGGGGGGCGCGTCGGAAGCGGACAGATATCGGACCTTGGGCCGGCCCGGAACGACGCGATCCTCGCGTTGACGCGAAGCGAGACCCGACTCGGCCAGTGCCTCGAGGTGGAATCGCGCGGTGTTGACATGCAGGCCGAGGGCATCAGCGACCTCGGTGGCTGTGGCCGGGCCGCGTCCGTCCTGTAGCCGGGCCAGCACGCGGGCTCGAGTCGGGCCGAGTCCGTGAGCCGCGTCGGGTCGGTCAGGCCGCGGGGTGGTCATGGCCACGATCGTCGCGCAGCAGGCCCCGCTCGCGGACCTGCGCGCCGAGCCAGTCGACCGCCGCAACGCCGACGACGGGGTCCCCCCCGCCCGCCAAGAGCGTCGGCGTGACACCACTTGCCTCCTGCCACTGCTCGCGCCAGTCGCGGATCGCCTGCCAGGCCTGCGCCGTGATCGGACCGCCTGTCACGTCGACGGCATACCCCCAGTGCTGAACCAGTTCGGAGGTCGAGGTCCCACGGCGAAGGTCGGCGACGAGCATCACCTGCAGGACGCGCGCATTGTTGAGGTCGACGCCATCTCGCCAGAATGCCCCGAACAGCCGCCTCCGGACCGGTCGCGCAACGCCTGCGGCATAGGCCTCGGCGTAGGCGGAGGTCGCCGCCCCGGTGAAGGGCACGCCGCGGGGCAGCGTGTACGGCAGCCGTTCGCCCGGAAGCAGGTGTCCGAGGACCTCGGGCATCTCGGACTGCAGCGCCTGGTGGCGGTCGCTGACGTCGTCTGGAGTGAGGTGGTGCCACGGATCGTGCTCGACGGTCCGCCAGTCGATCGGCACGCCGGCATCGGCGAGCAGCTCCGTCCGCTGCCACGCGAGATAGCTCCACGGACAGGTGAAGTCGCCCCAGACCGTGACGGTGGCGTTCGACACGCCCGCCGGGCTCTGCGCTCCCACCGCTTCTCCTCCGTCTTCGGTGTCGGACGAAATGATGGTCATGGTCTTCTCCTGCCGTCGATGCGTGGTCTACATTGTTTTTACAAGAAAGTTGGGAAAACGACAAGGGGTGAGTGATGACCTACGTCATCGGCAGTCCGTGCATCGACATCAAAGACCGCGCCTGCGTCGACGAGTGCCCGGTCGACTGCATCTACGAGGGAAGCCGATCGCTCTACATCCATCCGGACGAGTGCGTCGACTGCGGCGCCTGCGAGCCCGTGTGCCCGGTCGAGGCCATCTACTACGAGGACGACCTGCCGGATGCGCTGCACCCCTACCTTGCCGACAACGCCGCATTCTTCGAGGAGGTACTGCCCGGCCGTGACGAGCCGATCGGCTCCCCCGGCGGCGCCGCCCCGCTCGGCCCGGTGCCGACCGACACCCCCCTCGTCGCCGCCTTCCCACCTCGCGAAGAGTGAGCCAACGGCACGCCGACCGTGCACTCGTCGCGCCCTCGTCGTCCGAAGACGCGCGACGCCGGATGACGCGCGACGCCGGATGACGCGCGACGCCGGATGACGCGCGAAGGGCCCGACCACATGGTCGGGCCCTTCGTCCGGGTAGCGCGCTCGTTCAGCTGAAAGAGTCACCACAGGCACAGCTGCCGCCGGCGTTGGGGTTGTCGATGGTGAAGCCCTGCTTGTCGATGGTGTCGGCGAAGTCGATGGTCGCACCCTCGAGGTAGGGGCCGCTCATCCGGTCGACGACGACCTCGACGCCGCCGAAGCCGCGGACCAGGTCGCCGTCGAGCGAACGCTCATCGAAGTAGAGTTGGTAGATCAGCCCCGAGCAGCCGCCGGGCTGCACGCTGACGCGGAGGCGAAGGTCGTCCCGCCCCTCCTGCTCGAGCAACTGCTTGACCTTGCCGGCGGCAACATCGGTCAGGACGATGCCGTGGGCTGGTGCATCGGTCTCGGCGCCGGTGGCCGAAGCGTTCGTCTCAACACTCATCGTGTGTGTCCTTCGCGTCGTGGTGCACGGGTCTGCGATGACAACCCCTGCTCTGCCGGATCTGTTCCCGACACCAGCAGGATACGACGGGCGCGCGTTCTTGTCTGCATCCGCCCCCCGCGTGAGCCAGTGACCATGCTCTGTCGTATGCCGCCGAGCGCGGTTCCGCTCGTCCGCTCGTTTGCTCGGTCGCGGCTCAGCGGCGCGAGGGAGACCAGGTGCGGGCGACCCTGACCGCGCGATCGCCGAGAGTCCCGGCGGGATCTGCCAGCAGCGCAGCGATCATGGCCGCTCGCTCGATCACGGGGTAGACGCCGGAGAGTCCGGCGAGGATCGCCTCACGCCGACCGAGCGCGCTGTCACCGGGGATCGCGATAGTCGGGATTCCGAGCGTCTGGGCCACCGCCGCGACCTCGACGACTGTGCCGCCCAGCGAATCCCAGTCGAGCGACCGGTCCGCCGTCACGACGAGATCTGCAACCGAGAGCAGCCGCTCGAACCCGACCGCGTGCAGGACCGCCTCGACACCGGAGACGGCCCGAGCCCCGAGCAGGTGCAGCGCATACCCGATCCCGCCTCCCGCGCCCGAGCCCACAGCCCGCTCGGGTCGGATCGGCGCGCCGGTGAGCAGGTCCGTCGCCGGTGGGCGGGCACGGGCGATGGCACTGGCGAAGTGGCTCAGCGCATGCTCGAGCGCCTGGGCCTGCTCGGCCGAGGCGCCCCGGCCCTCGGCGAAGACGGCGCTGGTGCCCTTGAGACCCAGCAGGGGCGAGTCGACGTCGCACGCGATGACCAGGTCGATCGCCGCGAACCGTGCCCGCACAGCGTCCAGGCCGGCCACATCCGCGTCGGTCGTCGAGGCCAGCGCCAGACCGCCACGAGCCAACCGTTCGGCAGGGCCGGCGCCGAGAGCCGAGAGCAGGCCGGCCCCGGCATCGTTGATCCCGGCGTCGCCGACCCCGACGACCACCCGGGCCGCGCCGAGGTCGACGGCGGCCTGCAGAAGCTGGCCGACCCCGAATGAGCTGGTGCGGGGCGGGTCCCGTTCCTCGGCGGTCAGCAGGTGCAGGCCGGCCACCTGAGCGGACTCGACGTAGGCGGTGCGCGTGCCGTCCTCGTCGACGAGAAGGATCGAGGCCGGGACGTCACGGCCGAGCGGGTCCGCCGCGACCGTCGCGTGTAGCTGACCGGCGAGACCTGCCGCGACGGCCTCGACGAAGCCAGACCCGCCGTCGGAGAGCGGGACCAGCGCGATCGAGTCGTGCGGCGCTCCCCGCCTCCAGCCCGCGGCGATGGCGGTGGCCACCTGTTCGGCGGTCAGCAATCCCGGGAAACGGTCGGGGGCGATGAGCACGTGCACGTGCCGCATCCTCCCAGACCCGCGCGCAGCCCCCTGTCCCGGCAACAAACCCCCCCCCCCCCCACACCAAAAGGGGTTTAAACGGTGGGGGTTGCGACAGGTGGGGGGTTTTGA
>JAKDLQ010000175.1 GCA_030452775.1 Micrococcales bacterium
CCGTCGTGGGCGATTCCGGCCGATGAGGTGCGCGTCCGGTTCGAGCGCCAGTGGGCCGCCCGTTCATGACAGGACGGATCCACTTCACTCCCGAAGCTGAACGGCAACTCAACGAGCTCGATGACTGGATCACCAAGGCGGCGTCAGCTGAGATGGCTCGGCGCTTCGTGTCGGCGATCCTCGATCACATCGATGGCATCCTTGTGTTCCCCTCGCGGGTCGAGCGCGCGACAACATCCGCCCGCCCATGCGAACGACCACCTTCAAGAAGAGGACTCTCGTCGCCTACGAGGTGGATAAGTCGTCCGGTCAGCTCGTGGTCAACGTCCTCGGTGTCCTCCACGGCGGCCAGGACTGGAAGGCCGCGCTCGGCGGCGACCAGACAGACCCGGGGGTGGGTCGATGACGCGTTCGTGGGTGGCACATACGTGGCAGGACAGTCGTCGGCGACCGAGCGTGACAAACGCCCGGCAATGCGTTTGCACAGGTCAGCCGCACAATGCCAACGATGGCCGTCAACAGCCGCTGAGCCTGCCGTGCTTCCCGTGGTACTACTGATCGGGCCTCTTTCCGCCTGCGCTGACGCTGCGGCTGCGTAAGAACGTCTTCGAACGTCCAGTGCGTCGAGCCACCTCCGCGAGTCGCGTCTCGTCCACCGGGTCGAGTCTGATCGAGATCGCCACGACAATCACCTCCTGCGTGATACACGTATCGTCCAGGAGGACCTTCTGGCCTTCTGGCCGCTGAGCGCGCCGTGCTTCCGCTGGTACTTTTGGATGGTGACTAACGAGAGGTGCTGACGATGGCGGGTCACGAGCTGAGCGTCCAGGTGCGCGGGCCGTGGTCGCTGGCGACGAGCAAGACGTTCTGGGAGGGCTTCGCTCCGGCCGCGCTGGCGACCCAGACAGGCCCGGGAGCGTTCCACTCGGTGTTCCGCGCCGAGGGCGACTGGAGTCGCGCCGCGGTCGAGGTGACCCAGGAGGGGAGCGCCCAGGAGAGCATCGCGAGGGTCAGGGTGACCGGGGAAGGCGACCTCGAGGCTGCCACGGCGCAGGCCGTGCGGTTCCTCTCGCTGGACGTCGATGCTCGCACGTGGCCGGATGTCGGTCGGCGTGACCCGGTCATCGCCGACGCGCAGGCCCGCCTGCCCGGCTTGCGCCCCTGCGGCTTCCACTCCCCCTACGAGGCGGCCGCCTGGTCCGTGCTGTCCCAGCGCATCCGTATCTCCCAGGCGGCACGCCTTCGCGACGATCTCGTCGCTCGTCATGGCGAGGAGGCTGCATTCCCACCTCCGCAGGTGCTCCGCAGCCTCGACCTCGACCTGCCTGGGCGCAAGGCCGAGTACCTACACGCCGTCGCCGATGCCGCCCTCGACGGTCGCCTCGACGCTCGCCATCTGCGGTCGGTCGACCCGGACGAAGCGGTCCGGATCGTGCAGGAGGTCAAGGGGCTGGGCCCTTCTCCGCCGAACTCGTCGTCGTCCGGGGCGCGAACGCCCCCGATGCGCTGCCTCGGCACGAACGCCGGCTCGACGCCGAAGTCACCGAACGCTACGGCCCAGACCACACCCTCGCCGAGGTCTCCGAGGCGTGGCGGCCATTTCGCACCTGGGCCGCGGTGCACCTGCGCACCCTCCGCGAACAACGGACCCACGAGATCGCGCCCTCCGGGTCATAACGTCGGTACCGAAGGCCGGACCCACCCGTATGCCGCCGTATGCCGCCGTATGCCGCCGTCCGCTACGGACGACCGTTGGTCGTCGCGAGCCGCCGAGACGAGGCGGGGCGGGCACGAGCGACGGATCCACGGCGAACACCGGTTCACCAACGGTCGTCCGTAGCGCATGCCGTGTCCCTGCTCCATTCGCCGCGGGAACAGGGCAAGATGGACGGGTGACGACGCCCAGCCAGCACCGCCCTCTCGGCAGCAGCCGACTCGAGGACCGCGACGGGCGCGAGGACCGCGACGGGCGCGAGGACCGGCCATCGACCGAGCCGACCGAAGAACTGCACCTCCCCCCGGGTGGCCATCCGGCCCACCCGCGGCAGCCGGCGAGTACGACCGCACTCAACGCGACCAAGGCGGTCGGTCGAGGCATCGGCAGGGCCGGCGTCGCCGGTGCCCGGGCGACGGCCGGCGCCGGCCGCTACGCGACGCGAAGGTTCCGGGCCTACACCCACGCCGGCGGTGCCGGGGAGTCGGGCCTGGCCCGCATCAGCGAGCTGCACGTGAGTCACACCGCCGGGGATGCCGCGATGATGCTCGCCCTGGCCGGGACCCTCTTCTTCAACCCGCAGGCCGCCGAGGCCCGCAGCCAGGTCGCCCTCTTCCTGCTCCTGACGATGGTGCCGTTCACCCTCATCGCGCCGTTCATCGGCCCGCTGCTCGACCGGTTCAGCCACGGCCGACGCTGGGCGATCGGCGCGACCATGGCGAGCCGCGCCTTCCTCTGTTGGGTCCTCGGCGAGGCGATCATCAACGACAGCAGCTGGCTCTTCCCTGCCGCACTCGGCTGCCTCATCGCCTCCAAGGCCTACACCATCACCCGCGCGGCCGCCGTACCGCGCCTGCTGCCGCCCGGCGCGACGTTGGTCAATGCCAACTCCAAGGTCTCCATGTCCGGGGTCGTCGGCGGGGTCATCGGCGGCGTGCTCGCCGGCGCGGCCATCCAGTTCGGAGCCTCGTGGGCCCTGCGCGTAGCCTTCGTCCTCTTCGTCGTCGGCACGGTCCAAGCGATCCGGCTCCCCGCCCGGGTCGACAACCCGGTCGGTGAGCTCGACCCCGAGGACGCGTCACTCGTCCCCGTGGGGGCGAACGGGCACCAGACGCGCCCTGCTGGGGTACCCGGCGGCTCCGCCCAGCGGCATACGGCAGAGGGCGGGCGGGCGGACGCCGACGAGCCGATCCTCGTGGACTCGCTCGGGCTCTACGGTCGCCTGCTGCGGCGCGTGCGGGCCATCCCGTGGCCGGTGCTGCACGCGCTGTGGTCGACCGGCGGCACCCGGCTGCTCACCGGGTTCCTCATCATGTTCATGGCGTTCCTCGCCAAGGAGCACCCCATCGACGGAATGCGTGGAGAGCTGGTCCTGGCCTTCGTCGTCGTCGGTATCGGTGTCGGCAACGCCCTCGGCAGCGCTCTTGGCAACGTCCTCAAGGACCATCACCCCGAGCGCGTCGCGATGCTCGCCGTCCTGCTCGCCCTGCTCACCTGCGGCGCCACCGCCATCTGGTACGGCGTATGGACCCTCATCGCAATCGGCCTCGTGCAGGGACTGTCGGCCCAGCTGGCCAAGCTGTGTCTCGATGCCCTCGTCCAGCGCGAGGTACCTGAGACGGTGCGCACGTCGGTGTTCGCCTGGTCCGAGGCGACGCTGCAGAGCCTCTGGGTGGTCGGCGGGGTCATCGGCATCATCCTGCCGCTCAACCCCCACATCGGCTTCCCCGTCGCGGCTCTCGCACTGCTCGGCTGCATCGTCATGGCCGCTCGCGCGCGCCAGGTCGGGCTCCCGGCCAGGGGCCGCCTGACACCGAGGGCCGCGACATGAGCCGGCCCCGTGCGCTGCCCGTGACTGTGGGCTCCGACGCAGCGCGGATACTGCCCGACCTCGAGCGTGCCCTGCGCGGCATCGACCCCATCTTGCCGTATGCCGCCGACGGACCTCCGCCGATCGTCTTGCCCTATGCCCTCACTGATCTTCCCGAAGGGCTCGCGGTCGTGGTCGGGACGTCCGGGTCGACCGGTCGACCGAAGCGAGCGATGCTCACGGCGGCCGCGCTGGAGGCCTCCGCTCGGGCGACCCAGGACGCTGTGGGAGGTCCGGGCGCGTGGCTGCTCGCCATGCCCGCCCACCATATCGCGGGGCTGCAGGTCCTCGTGCGATCCCTGGTCGCCGGCGTGGCACCAACGGTGCTCGACCTCACGGGAGGATTCACGAGCACGCGCTTCGCTGCCGCCGCGCAGCAGGTCCCGGCGTCGGGTCGACGCTACACCGCGCTCGTCCCGACCCAGCTCGGTCGAGTCCTCGACGACGGATACGCCCTCGCGGCCCTCGCCGAGTTCGACGGGGTCCTGGTCGGCGGCTCGGCCACCCCAGCCGCGATGCGGCGACAGGCCTTCGATGCGGGCGTTCGACTCGTGCTGACCTACGGCCTGACCGAGACGGCAGGCGGCTGCGTCTATGACGGTGTGCCGTTGCCCGTGAGCCTGGCCCATATCGACAACGAGCGGCACGTGGTCCTCGGCGGTGCGACGGTGGCCCATGGCTACCTGGGCGAGCCTGGCCTCAGCGCCGACGCGTTCTCGGTCGACCCGGACGGAGTCCGGTGGTTCCGCACCGACGACCTCGGCCACTTCGATCCCAGCGGCCGGCTCGTCATCGATGGCCGCGCCCACTAGATGATCAACACGGGTGGCCTCAAGATCACACCCGGTGTGGTCGAGGACGCGATCTCGCGGCACATGCCTGGCGTCCTCGAGGTCATCGTCGTCGGCCGGCCCGATGACGACTGGGGCGAGATCGTGTGCGCCGCGATCACGCTGGCCGACCCGACCAGGCACGTGACCGTAGGTGATATGCGTGATCGGCTCCGCGGCATCCTTCCCGACGCGGCGCTGCCGAGGCGAGCGATTGTCCTCGACGTCATCCCGATGCGCGGCCCCGGCAGGCCGGACAAGGCGGCGATTCGACACGCCTTTGATGGTCTCGGCTGACGCAAGTGGCAAGATGGAGGGTATCTGGAAGGAGTCCCCTTGGCCCGCGTCCTGCTCGTCGCAGCGGTGGTCTTCGCGACGATCTATGCCTTCGTCGACTGCGTGCAGACCGACAGCCGGTTGGTTCGCGTGCTCGCGAAGCCGGTGTGGCTCATCGTCGTGCTCGTGCCCGTGCTCGGCCCGCTCGTCTGGTTCGTCGCGGGACGCACGGATGCGCGAGGCGGCCGCCCGCCGCGGCGACCCGGTCCGACACCACGGCCGCCCGGGCCCCGCGGGCCCGACGACGACCCGGACTTCCTGCGCAAGCTGCGTCCACCCAAAGCCTGAAGCCTGCCAGCCGATGATCACGGTCCGACCTCGCCGCCAGGGGATGCCCCGACTCGGCTCGGTCATCCAATCGTCCTGACCCCCCGGCCCC
>JAKDLQ010000176.1 GCA_030452775.1 Micrococcales bacterium
CAGCACCGGCACCCCGACGACCACGCCGACACCGGCGAGCCCGGCGGCGACTCCCGGCGCGAGCAGCACGGCAGCCAACGCGCCCGTGCCGAAGGCTCTCACCGCCGAGACGACCCCCGCCACCGGGACCACGGGGAGCGCCACTCCGGAGCCAACCGCGCCGGCACCCGCACCTGCGGCGAAGCAGCCCGCGGCCGAATCGGCCGCCAACGATGCCGCGATGGAGGCCCAGGTCACCAAGGGACTCGTCGGGATCGGCTGGAAGCAGGACAAGGCCAAGAAGGCGGCCGCCACAGTGGTCTCCCAATACGACGCCCTCGACTGCCAGGCCCCCGGCGCCCTCGACAAGATCGTCGATGACCACTCACAACCCTTGGCGACGTGTGGGGATGATCTGAGGACCAAGTACATCCTCGGGCCGGTCGAGATCGACGGCAGCGAGATCGCCGACGCCAGCAGCGGCTTCCAGGCCGGTCCGAACGGTCAGCCGACGGCCGTCGTCGAGGTGCGCCTGTCGTTCAACAGTGCTGGCGCGGCGAAGTTCGCAGAGGTCACCAAGCGCCTCGTCTCCCAGGCAGGCCAGCCGCCGCTCAACCAGTTCGCCATCGTCCTCGACAAGGCCGTCATCAGCGCCCCGCGGGCCGAGGCCGTGATCACCGACGGGAAGTCGTCGATCACCGGCTCGTTCACCATCGACTCGGCCAAGGCGCTGGCCCAACAGCTGAAGTTCGGCGCCCTGCCGATATCCTTCAAGCTGCAGACCCAGAACGATGTCACGCCGCAGCTCGGCCAGGAGCAGCTCGCTCTCGGCCTGCTCGCCGGGCTGATCGGCCTCGTCCTCGTGGTCATCTACTCCCTCTTCCAGTACCGCGCCCTCGGCATGGTGACCGTCCTGTCCCTGACCGTGGCAGGCTTGCTGACGTATCTCGCGGTCACCGTCCTCGGGACCACCCACGGCCTCCGGCTGACCATGGCCGGGGTCACCGGGCTTATCGTGGCGATCGGTGTCACCGCGGACAGCTTCATCGTCTACTTCGAGCGGATCCGCGACGAGGTCCGTGAGGGCCGCCAACTCATCGCGGCCGTCGAGACCGGGTGGAAACGGGCTCGACGCACGATCATCGCCGCCGATGCCGTCAACATCATGGCGGCCGGCGTGCTCTACTTCCTCGCCTCGGCCAACGTCCGCGGCTTCGCGTTCGCCCTCGGCCTGACCACCCTCATCGATCTCGTGGTCGTCATGCTCTTCACCCACCCGACGGTGCAGTTGCTCTCCCACACGGAGTTCTTCGGCAACGGACACAAGTGGTCCGGGCTCGACCCGGTGCGACTCGGCGCAAAGGTGAGTCCCCGGTATCGCGGAGCCGGCCGGTTCGGGCCATCCCCGGCCGCAGCATCCGGTGCGGCACTGAATGCGGCACCGAGTGCGGCGCCGAGTGCGGCTGGTGTCCGGCCAAACACGGGCTTCCGGTCAGGCATCTCGGACGGGAAGGCACCGGCATGATCTCCTTCGCGCAGGTCGGCAATGACCTCTACACAGGCAAGCGCTCGATCCCGTTCATCAAGCGCCAGAAGGTCTGGTATGCCTTCTCTGCGGTCCTTATCGGACTCGCTCTCTTAGGCCTCTTCGGCAGGGGCCTCAACTTCGGCATCGAGTTCCGCGGTGGATCGGAGTTCCGCGTCTCCGGTGTCACGAACTCGCAGGGATACGAGGCGAAGGCCCAGGACGCCATCCGCCAGGCCGGCATCGACCCCAACATCACCGCGACGATCGTGGGCAGCAACATCATCCGGGTGCAGACCGAGGCGTCCGAGGGCAAGACCGAGGCCGCCAAGCAGGACCTGGCCACTGCCTTCGGGGTCGATGAGGACCAGGTCAGCGCCTCCCTCATCGGTCCCAGCTGGGGCGAATCGGTCAGCCAGCAGGCGATTCGCGCCCTCATCGTCTTCCTCGTCCTCGTCACCCTGGTGATGGCGGCCTACTTCCGCACGTGGAAGATGGCCCTGGCGGCCCTGGTCGCACTCCTGCACGACCTCCTCGTCACGGTGGGAATCTATGGGTTGGCCGGCTTCGAGATCACGCCGTCGTCGATGATCGGCTTCCTCACGATCCTCGGGTACTCCCTCTATGACACCGTCGTCGTGTTCGACAAGGTGCGCGAGAACACCGCCGAGGCGTTCAGCACCAAGCGCATGACGTTCGCCCAGGCGGCCAACCTCGCTGTCAACCAGACACTTGTCCGGTCGATCAACACCACCGTTGTGGCCCTGCTCCCGATCGGATCCATCCTCGTTGTGGGCTTTACCCTCCTTGGTCCGGGCACCCTGCTCGACCTGTCCCTCGCGCTGTTCATCGGGATCGCGGCGGGAGCCTACTCCTCGATCTTCATCGCGACGCCACTGCTCGTCGACCTGCGGGCGAGGGAGCCTGACATCAAGGAGCTCGACAGAGCCGTCGCCAAGAACGCGGCCAAGCGGCCCGCTGGCCTACCGGCGGATCGGACCGGGGCCCCGGCCGGCGCGGACGCCGCTGACGGCCGGCCCGACGGCGCCACCGAAGATGTCCTTGCCGCGACCCCCACTCGGGTCGAGGGCGCGGATGCCGCCGGTCGTCCGATCCACCGCTACGCCCAATCCGGCCCCCGCGGCCAGCCCAAGCGCGCCCCCAAGGCCAAGCGTTGAGCGAGCCGTCCGTGCGCACCATCGCCGACCTGGTCCGGAGCCGACTGCGTGACGTCCCCGACTTCCCCACACCTGGCGTCGTCTTCAAGGACTACACCCCGCTGCTCGCCGACGGTCCTGCCCTCGGCGAGGTGGTGCGCGACATCGCGACCCGGTATGCCGGCGCCGTGGACGTTGTCGTCGGGATCGAGGCCCGCGGCTTCATCCTCGCCGCTGCGGTCGCCTACGAGCTCGGCATCGGCATGGTACCGATCCGCAAGGCCGGCAAGCTTCCCGGGGAGACCCTCTCGACGAGCTACTCGCTCGAGTACGGAACGGCCGAGATCGAGGTGCACACGGACGCTTTCGTGCCGGGCCAGCGGGTTCTGGTGCTCGACGACGTCCTCGCCACGGGCGGCACCGCGGCGGCCGCCTGCGAGCTCGTCGAGCGCGCCGGGGCGCTCATCGCCGGCGTCGACGTGATCCTCGAGCTGACCTTCCTCGAAGGCCGCTCGCGCCTGCCGGGTCGCGCCGTCCACGCGATGCTCACCCTGTGACCACAGGGCAGGACACTACACTTTCCGCATGACCGAGGACGTCCGTGGCGAGCTGTCCACACCCTCGCGGGTGCGGGCCCGCTTCGCCCGGTTCGGGGCTGCCCGCCCGAGCGGAAACCCGGTCCTCGAGCCGCTCATGACCGCGGTCCGACACAACCACCCCAAGGCCGACCTGTCGGTCATCGAGCGGGCCTTCGCCGTCGCCGCGCAGGCCCACGATGGGCAGCTGCGTCTCAGCGGCGATGCCTACATCACCCACCCGCTGGCCGTGACCACCATTCTCGCCGAGCTCGGCATGACCCCACCAACGCTGGCGGCCGCGCTGCTGCACGACACCGTGGAGGACACGGCATACAGCCTCGATGAGCTGCGCCGCGAGTTCGGCGACGAGATCGCGGCCCTCGTCGACGGTGTGACCAAGCTCGACAAGGTCACCTATGGCGAGGCGGCCCAGGCAGAGACCGTCCGCAAGATGGTGATCGCGATGGCCCGGGACATCCGGGTCCTCGTCATCAAGCTGGCCGACCGGCTGCACAACGCCAGGACGTGGCGCTACGTATCGCCGGAGTCGGCCAAGCGCAAGGCCAACGAGACCCTCGAGATCTATGCGCCGCTCGCGCACCGTCTCGGCATGAACACCATCAAGTGGGAGCTCGAGGATCTCAGCTTCATGACCCTCTATCCCAAGGTCTACGACGAGATCGTGCGGCTCGTCGCGGAGCGTGCCCCGGCGCGGGAGGAGTATCTCGCCGGCGTGCGCGCGGTCGTCGCCGACGATCTCGCGGCCGCCAAGATCAAGGCGAGCGTCACCGGGCGACCCAAGCACTACTACTCCGTCTACCAGAAGATGATCGTCCGCGGCCGTGACTTCGAGGACATCTATGACCTCGTCGCGGTGCGTGTCCTCGTGGACACCGTGCGTGACTGTTATGCCGCCCTCGGCACCCTCCACTCGCGGTGGAACCCCGTCCCCGGCCGGTTCAAGGACTACATCGCGATGCCGAAGTTCAACATGTACCAGTCGCTGCACACGACGGTCATCGGCCCGCAGGGCAAGCCTGTCGAGATCCAGATCCGCACCCACACGATGCACCGCAGGGCGGAGTACGGCGTCGCGGCGCACTGGAAGTACAAGGACTCGACCGTGCTTCCCGACGGCACCGGGTCAGGGACAGGTTCGGCCAACGACATGGCCTGGCTACGCCAGCTCCTCGACTGGCAGCGTGAGACCGAGGACCCGGGGGAGTTCCTCGACGCCTTGCGCTTCGAGATGGGCGGGGCAGAGGTCTACGTCTTCACTCCCAAGGGCTCGGTTGTCGCGCTACCTGTGGGGGCGACGCCGGTCGACTTCGCGTATGCCGTGCACACCGAGGTCGGCCACCACTGCATCGGCGCCCGGGTCAACGGCCGCCTCGTCCCGCTCGAATCCAGCCTCGACAACGGCGATGTCGTCGAGGTGCTCACCTCCAAGGCGGACGGCGCCGGCCCCAGCCGTGACTGGCTGAATTTCGTCAAGAGCCCACGAGCGCGCAACAAGATCAAGCAGTGGTTCTCCAAGGAGCGCCGCGAGGAGGCGATCGAGGCGGGCAAGGAGCGCATCGTCAAGGCGCTGCGCAAGCAGAACCTGCCGCTGCAACGGCTGATGAGCCACGACTCGATGACCGCCGTCGCCACCGACCTGCACTACCACGACATCGATGCCCTCTACGCAGCGATTGGCGAAGGCCACGTATCCGCCCAGCACGTCGTGGGCAAGATCGTCACGGCCGTGGGTGGGGAGGACGGAGCGTCCGAGGACCTCGCCGAGGCCACCGTGCCGGTCCACACGACATCACGCCGCCAGGCAGGGGACCCCGGCGTCGTCGTGGGCCGCGCCCCCGCCCGGTGGGGGCAGCAGCGCCAATGGGGC
>JAKDLQ010000177.1 GCA_030452775.1 Micrococcales bacterium
TGCGCCACGGCTCCCCAGGCTTGACACTCGCCGCATCGCCCGGCCCACTTGACGGTGGCCCACCCGCACTCGGCGCAGCGGAAACCGCCGGCTCCCCTGGATCCGCTTCCGGACCCGCTTCTGGACCTGCTTCTGGACCCGGTCATGGTTGTCGACATGGGCCACAACGTAACCGCACCCTCCGACAGCCAGGTCGTGCTGCCGCAGCCGGACCCGCGGACGCTCAGCGCGCTCCCCGGTGCGGACTACCATGAGGACATGGATTCGGCTGTGCCCTACATTCTCGCGCTCCTGCCCACGGTGGGCCTCCTGGCGCTCTTCTACGTTGTCATGAAGAGTATTCTCGAGGGCGATCGGCGCGAGCGGATCGCGCAGGCCAAGTGGGAGGCCGAGCAAGACAAGCGCGCCAAGGAGAGCCACAACTCCTGAGGATGTTCCCCGCGGTCGATGGCGGGTTATCCTTTTCGCCCATTGAGAGGTGAGTTCACGATTGAGATGCTTGGGCTGCTACATTGTTTCGCGGCAGGATTGACCCCGATCCTTGCCGTGATTGTGCACCACGACTACCCACGATGGAGACCCGATGGCTCAGCGAGTTGAATACATCCTCGTCGATGATCTCGACGGCGGCCCCGCGCATGACACCGTGACATTCGCGCTTGACGGTGTCAGCTATGAGATCGACCTCTCCGAGGAGAATGCCAGCCGGCTTCGCGGTGCCCTGTCGGAGTGGATTGGCCACGCTCGACGCAATACCGGTCGGCGCACCACCACTGCACGACGCCCCTCCGCGAAGCGAACCGATCTCTCTGCCGTCCGCGAGTGGGCCCGAGGACAGGGCTACACGGTGTCCGACCGCGGCCGCATCGCCGCGGACGTGCAGGCCGCCTACGACAAGGCGCATTGATCGCCTGAGGTGCGAGGGGGCCCGGCATCGGACACGGGCCGCCTTGGGCCCGCCTCCCGCCTCGTGTACGAGCTGGGCCTCAACCTCAATCCTCTCGCGCTATTTGCGAGGCGATATCGCCGAGGTCGGCAACCCGGTCGAGGACCTCCTCCATCCGCACCTGAGTCAGAGAATTCGAGGATGACCCCTCCTCTATCTCTGTCCACATGCGCGGAGCGGCCACTGTGGGTGTAGCGCGGCCGCGCAGTGAATAGGGGCAAATCGTCGTCTTTGCGGCAACGTTCTGACTCCAGTCGAGGAAGATCTTGCCGGGTCTCAAGCCCTTGGCCATCTTCCAGACAATGAGTTCGGGATGTTTGGCGGTCAGTTCTTGGGCCAACTGCATCACCGTGTCGCGAATCTGGTCGCTCGTGTGCACTCCCGGCAAGGGCGCATAGAGTTGCATGCCTTTGCTCCCGCTCGTCACAGGGAGCGGATCGAGCCCGATGCCGGTGAGCCGCTCGCGGACGACGAGGGCTGCGATGGCGCATTCTCGAAGGCCCGTCCCGGGTCCCGGGTCAAGGTCGATGACGAGGCGATCCGGATGGCATGGCTGGGCATCTGGCCCCGCTCCCCCAACGCGCCACTGCGGCACGTGCAACTCGATCGAGTTGAGGTTGGCGAAGTAGGTGAGCCCCGCCACGTCGTCGATCAGCGGGAAGACCGGGTCGCGCCCGGCCCGCCGGATCCAGTCCGGGATCCCAGGCGGCGCGTTCTTCTCGAAGAACGAGGCATCGCCGACCCCATGGGGATAGCGGACCCGGGTGACCGGCCGGGCCCACAGGTGCGCGAGGATGACCTCCCCGATCCTCGCGTAGTAGTCGAGTACTTCGGCCTTCGTCGTACCCGTCGCGGGATACATGATCTTGTCCAGGCTGCTCAGGGACAGTCGCCTCCCGTCGACCTCGACGATGACCCTCCCGGACTCGGAGGCCCTCACTCCCGGTCTCCCTGAGACTCGATCTCATCAGGTGTCAGGTCCTCCCGCAGGCCCTTCCACGCCGGTTGCCGTAGCCGGCCATGCCCTCCCTGGCCCAGCGACTGTACGTCCGCGACAAGGACGGGATGGACCCAGCGCGCCCGCGCAGCATCCTCGCGCGGGACCTCGGTGGCAAATGGAGACTCACCTGCCTCGATCGGCAGCAACCGTTGCATGAGAGCAGCCCCGGCCCTCCCTGCGAGGCCGGCGCCGACGCGGCCGAGGTACCGCAGTCCATCCCGGTCCGGGGCGCCGACCAGGACGGCACCAAGGCGATCGGGCACGGTGCCGGTCGCCTCTGGACGCCAGCCGCCGATGACGACGGACATGGTGCTCCGGTGCGGTGATTTCAACCAGTGCGCGGACCGCTGCCCTGGGAGATACGGCGAGTCCACGCGTTTGCTGACGACGCCCTCGAGGCCCTGCTCCTTGGTCGCGACGTACAGCATGGACCCATCCTCGAAGGTCGGCGGGGTCCGCCACCGCGCGTCCGCGAGCCCCATCCGTTCCAGCGTCTCCCGCCGATCCGACCAGGCCCTGCCGGTCAGGTCGACCCCGTAGAGCCGCAACAGGTCGAACGTCATATAGGTCACGGGGCTCGTCTGCGCCAGCAGCCCGGCCCGGCGCGAATCCGTGACGTGGAGACGCTCGGCGAGTGCCGCGAACGAGGGCACCCCCTCCTGCATCGCGACGATCTCCCCATCGAGCAGCATGTCTTCGTACTCCTGCGCCAGTCCGATCAATTCCGGGAAGGCCACGGTGATGTCGCGCTCGGTCCGCGAGAAGAGCCGCACGCCGGCGTCCGAGACATCCGCGAGCACCCGCATCCCGTCCCATTTCACCTCGTGGATCCACGCTCGGCCGACCGGGATGGCCGTGGTGGGCGTCGCGAGCATGGGGCGCATTGGTGCATTCTTGTTCCATGCGAGCCATCTGGAAAGGTGCGGTGTCCTTCGGACTGGTCAACGTCCCCGTCCGGCTCTTCTCCGCGACCGAGAATCACGACGTCCAGTTCCGCCAGGTCCATGAGAAGGACGGCGGCCGGATCAGGTACCAACGGGTGTGTTCGATCGACGGCGAGGAGGTGCCCTACTCCGATATCGCCAAGGGCTACGAGACCGCCGACGGCCAGATGGTCGTCCTTAGTGACGCGGACCTGGCAAGCCTCCCGTCGAAGTCCTCCAAGGAGATCGCGATCGAGAAGTTCGTCCCCGCGGACCAGATCGACCCGCTCTACCTCGACAAGTCCTACTACCTCGAGCCCGCCGACGCGTCCGGCCTCAAGCCTTACGTGCTGCTGCGCGATGCGCTGGAGAAGGCCGACCGGATGGCGCTGGTCACCGTGTCGATCCGCACCCGCATGACGCTGGCGGTGCTGCGCGTGCGGGACGGGGTCATCGTGCTGCAGACGATGCTCTGGGCCGACGAGATCCGCACCCCCGAGTTCGAGTCCCTATCGGAGGAGCCGCACGCCACCGACAAGGAGCTCGCCATGGCGGCCTCCCTCGTCGACTCGCTGTCCGGGGACTACGAGCCGGACGAGTTCGAGGACGACTACGCGACAGCGGTCGAGCACCTCGTCGCCTCCAAGGTCGAAGGCGGGGAACTCACGCAGATGCCGACGGCTGGTGGCGAGGAGACCGAGGTCATCGACCTGCTCGCTGCCCTGCAGAAGAGCGTCGACAAGGCCAAGGCCGCCAAGTCCGCCGGGTCATCCGGGTCATCCGGGTCATCCGGGTCATCCGGGTCATCCGCGTCATCCGCGTCGAAGAAGCAGTCCCCGACCAAGAAGGCGACCGCAAAGAAGGCGACCGCAAAGAAGGCCACGACGAAGACGGGCGGAAGGAGGAAGGCGGGCTGAGCGGGGCGGCATACGGTATCGACGGTATCGATGGTCTTCGGCGCCCACTCCCGCGCCAGATTCGCGACATCCCACCTGCGGGCCGACCGAACCGCAAGGATGGGCGCCATGCGCACCGTGACTCTCGAGCAACTCGCGACCCATCTGCGGGGGCTGCCCGATAACCCACGCATCGTCGTCAGCGGCAACCTGGCGACCCCGTGGGAGGCTCTGTGGGCCGTCGATGAGACCGTGCCCCGCTATGTGCTGCACACCCTCAACGCGGCGCGCGGCCTTCCCGAACGCAACGGTGTCGTCGCCGAGACCAGTTTCGTCGGCACCGGGACGCGCCGGCACTCAGGACTGCATTACATCCCCTCTCGTCTGTCGCTGGTGCCGCGTCTGTTCATCCGCACGCTGCCACCGGACATCGTCCTGCTCCATTGCGCGCCACCGATCGACGGGCAGCTCAGTCTGGGCATTGAGGTCAACATCCTGCCTGCCGCGGTCGAGGCCTGCCGGACGCGCGGCGGGCTGGTCATCGCGGTCGTCAATCCGCGGATGCCCTACACCTTCGGCGATGCCCAGCTCCCCGTCGATGACGTCGACCTGGCCGTCGAGGTCGAGGCCCCTCTCGCCACGCACCAGCCGGTCCCTCCCGACGATGACAGTGTGGCGATCGGTGAGCGTGTCGCCGCACGGATCCTCGATGGGGCGACCATGCAGCTCGGGATCGGCGGCGTGCCGGACGCGACGCTCGCCGCGCTCATCGACCGGACCGGGATCCGCCTTTGGACCGAGATGTTCTCCGACGGGGTCCTGGCGCTCGATGCCGCCGGTGCACTCGACCCGGACCATCCGCTCGTGACGTCCTTCTGCTTCGGGAGCCAGGATCTCTACGACTGGCTCGACCGCAACCCTCGTGTGCGGATGCTGCGGACGGAGAAGACCAACGATCCGGGCCTCATCGCCCAACAGCGCCAGATGACGTCGGTGAACGCCGCGCTCGAGGTGGACCTGTTCGGGCAGGCGAACGCCTCGAGGATCAACGCGCGGATCTATTCTGGCTTCGGCGGGCAGACGGACTTCATCGTGGGGGCGCTGCACTCCCCGGGAGGTCAGTCGTTCATCGCGCTGCGGTCGTGGCATCCCAAGGCGGACTGCTCAACGATCGTTCCGCTCCTCGCTGAGCCCACCACCTCCTTCCAACAGTCCGCCGTCGTCACCGAGCACGGCACCGCGCCCCTGTGGGGCTTCGACGAGCGGGAGCAGTGCAAGGTGATCATCGAGCGAGTCGCGCACCCTTCGGTGCGAGATGAGCTGTGGGAGGAAGCCGCCGCACT
>JAKDLQ010000178.1 GCA_030452775.1 Micrococcales bacterium
GCGGCCGCGCAACACCCGCCGGCGCGTGGCGGGCCAGGCTGAAGCGCGATGTGGCCAGGCATCTCGCACAGTAGCGCCAGGCTGACGATCAGCCAGCTCGCCTCCTACGCCGGGGTGACGGTGCGCGCGGTGCGTCACTACCACGCCAAGGGGCTGCTGCCCGAACCGGAGCGCGACCACTCCGGCTACCGGCGCTACGACGCGGCCGCGGTGGTCGACCTGGTCAAGATCCGCGCCCTGGCCGGCGCCGGCGTGCCCCTGACGCGGGTGCGGGAACTGATGGGCGCAAGCCAGGACGAGTTCGCCGCGGCGGTCGCCGAGATCGATCGCCGTCTGCGCGCCGAGATCCGCCAACGCCAACACCACCGCCAGCAGATCGCCCAGCTCGCGGCCGGCGACAGCCTGGCCCTGCCACCGGAAGCGGTCGCCTACCTTTCCCGGCTGCGCCGGCTCGGGCTGCCGCAGGTGATGATCGAGGCCGAACGGGATGCCTGGATCCTGGTGGCCGCCCAGCTGCCGGAGCACATGGGCTTCTACATGCACATGAAGCAGCAGCAGCTCGACGAGCCGGCCACCGTCGAGCTCTACCGGGACCTGGCCGCAGCGATCCACTGGAAGGCAGAGGACCCACGAGTAACGGACATAGCCGACCGGCTCGTCGCCCTCCTCGAAGCCGGCGAGGCCAAGGGATGGCAGACCCAAGACACAAACATCACCGACCAGCTCGCTGAGCTGCTCGACTCGGTCTTCCTCGACTCGATGCCGATCGCCCGCCGGCTCATGACCCTGCTCCACCAGCGCGGCTGGCGCGGCTGGACCAAACTCGAACGGATCGGGCCTGCCCAGACTTCAGCTGCCTCCGTTGATGGCTTGGAATGAGCCAGCTTGCTCCGAAGACCAGCGCGTCATCACCCCGGCCAACCAACAACGCCGCCCATCTGCCGCGATCCGCGTGCCCGCCGACCTCGAGAAGGTGCGTCGCTTCGCCACCTGCCGGGCGTGCGGCCGTTGCCCGATCTGCCGAGTTTGAGGAGTTTGGTTGAAGGCCACCTACGCTGCCATACTGGTACAAGAAGCCGTACCAATGAAGGGGATGGACATGGCGATCACCGCAAGCGAGGCCCGGAAGAACCTGTTTCCGCTCATCGAGCAGGTCAACGAGGACCGCACGCCGGTCGAGATCACGTCCCGACGGGGCGACGCAGTGCTCATGTCTCGCGCCGACTACGACGCGCTCGAGGAGACGGCTCACCTTTTACGCGTCCCCGCCAACGCGCGCCACCTGCTGGAGAGCCTTCAGCAGGCCAAGTCCGGCCAGCGCGGCGAGCACGACCTGGCCAGATGAGGTTGGTCTTCACGCCCAACGGATGGTCGGACTACACCTACTGGCTGGCAGCAGACCGGCAGGCGCTGAAGCGCATCAACCGACTCATCGATGACGCGCTGCGCGACCCTGTCGCTGGCATTGGCAAGCCTGAGCCGCTGAGACACATGCTGACCGGCGCCTGGTCGCGGCGCATCACCGAGGAGCATCGCCTGGTCTACCTCGTCGACGGTAAGGACCTCGTCATCCTTCAAGCACGTTTCCACTACGACTGACTCGCTCGATCGGCCTTGCCGCGAGAGCCCCGACCCCCGACCCGCGAGCCGCGTGCCGCGTGCCGCGTGCCGCGACTCAAGACGTGTCTCACTCCGCCGCCTATGACTGTCAATCGCAAGCCGCCCCACGCCCGATGCCCTGGTCCATTCCGTTCCGGCACACGGAACGGCCTGCGGCGACGCGTCGCACCCCGGATGGCGCCCGAGGAGACTCGCGCCCTCGTCACCGGAATGCGGTCGGCTTGCGGCACGGTCCCGCCTCCTCCAAGCTCCCGGAGCGACTGCAGGTGGTGGACCAGCTGCCCAGGAACCCGGTCGGCAAGCTGCTCAAGCGTGAGCTGGGCAGCCACGCCGTCTCCGAGGTCCCGAGCTGAGAGGGGCGGTCGGCGAGGACGAGCGCGACAGCGAGCGCAGCGGCATACGGCTAGCGCGGCTAACGCGGGTTCCGGCATCCTGGGCGCCGCGGCCGATCAGGCGTCGCTGAGCTGGGCGGCCCACTCGGCGACCCGGCGAGCGCTCTCCTCCTCGGACAGGTCCTCGACCCTGGTCATCACCGACCACCGCACGCCGAACGGGTCGCGGATGCTCGCGAAGCGGTCGCCTGAGACGAAGTCGGTGAGCGGCTCACGGATGGTGGCGCCAGCCTGCTCCGCGCGGGCGACCACCGCGTCGGCGTCGGCGCAGTAGAGGCCCATGGAGTAGCAGTCGTCCTCACCCTTGGGGGCGGGCACGAGGTGGTACTCCGGGTTCGGCTCGCCGAGCTGGAGCTGTCCGTGTCCGAAGTCGAGCACCGCGTGGGCGATGGTGCCGCCCATCTCGGTGACGTCGACGACCCGTGCCCCGAAGACCTTCTCGTAGAAGGCGATCGCCTCGCGCGCATGTGGGATGGCGAGGAACGGGGTGAGGCTGGTGGAGCCGTGCGGGATCCCCTCGGTCGTGTGCTCTCCGGTGGCGGCCGTCGTGGTGGTATTCGTGCCGGTGGCCGCATTCGTGGTGTGATCGCTCATGAGGACGACGGTAGGTCGGCGCGAGCCGCTGCGGCTTGTAGATTCGCGACAGGTCGCTGCCTAGGCTGGGGACGGTGACCGATCCAACACGTGGCGTGCTCTATCCGGCCCGGCTGCCGACCTTCCACCGGCTGCCCGCCCCGCCCCGCGTCGCGCACCTCGTGCGCTGGTACTGGATCCCGGAGTGGGACCTCGCGCCCGGTCGGGTCTCGCGTCAGGACATCGTGTCCTACCCGGCGAGCAATCTTGTCGTCGAGAAGGATCTCGTCGGCCTGGCCGGGCCGACGACGCGAGCATCCCACCGAGACCTCACGGGCCGCGGGTGGGCGGTGGGCGCGCTGCTGCGCCCGGCCGCCGTGCCGGCATTCACCGACGATCCGACGAGCCTGCGCGACGGCTACGTGGCCCTGGAACTACCCGACCTGCACGACTCTGTCGCGGCAGCGATGACCGCCGGCGGCGATGGCGAGCAGCGCCGGGCTCGTGCTGTCGATGCCTTCACGGTCTGGCTCGCCAGTCACGTCGGCGCCGTCGGCGACGAGGCACTGCTCGCCAACGACCTTGCCGACGTCATCGAGGGCGTCGACGTGGGCGTCGAGGTCCGGCGTATCGAGGACGTCGCAGACCGGCTCGGCATCTCGCCTCGCACCGTCCAGCGGCTCGCCAGGAAGTACGTCGGGGTGCCGCCGTCGGCGATGATCCGCCGGCGCCGGCTCCAGGAGGCGGCCGAACGGGTGCGCTCCGAGGACGCCGACCTCAGCGCCGTCGCAGCCGACCTCGGCTACGCCGACCACGCGCACCTGACCAAGGACTTCCAGGCCGTCCTCGGCTTCACCCCGAGCGCCTACCGGGCGGAGGCAACCGAGCGCACGTGATCGCTCGGCTTGAGCGTTGACGTCGTATGCCGCTGAGCTCGCCCCGCGCCCATGACGCGGAGGTCTCGGGGTCGAGTCTCGCAGGCCATGCGCCGCTCGCCCCGCGCCCAGGGCCGCGGCCGCGCAGGCGCGACGCGCCATGCGGCGGCGGCAGACGATCGGGTCGTTTCTCAGAGCCCTCAGGCTCAGAACATTCTCAGAGCCGCTGGGTGCGCAGCCGCAGGGCGTTGCCGATGACGCTGACCGAGGACAGCGACATGGCGGCAGCGGCGATGATCGGGGAGAGCAGCAGCCCGAAGAAGGGATAGAGGACGCCCGCGGCGATGGGGATGCCGATCGTGTTGTAGCCGAAGGCGAAGAGCAGGTTCTGCCGGATGTTGCGCATCGTCTTGTGTGACAGCCGGCGCGCGTGGACGATACCGGTGAGGTCGCCGCCCAGCAACGTGATGCCGGCGCTCTCCATCGCCACGTCGGTGCCCGAGCCCATCGCGAGGCCGACGTCGGCGGCCGCGAGGGCCGGGGCGTCGTTGACCCCGTCGCCGGCCATCGCCACGACCTTCCCCTCGCCGCGCAGCTGCGCCACGACGTCGCTCTTGTGATCGGGCAGGACCTCGGCCTCGACGCGGTCGATCCCGAGGTCGCGCGCGACGGCATACGCGGTGGTGCGGTTGTCACCGGTGAGCATGACGATCTCGATGCCCTCGTCCCGCAGTGAGGCCAGCGCCTCGGGCGTGGTGTCCTTGACAGGGTCGGCGATCGCGAAGATGCCGGCCGCGTCACCGTCGATACCGATGTAGATCGCGGTGGCGCCATCGGACCGGAGCTGGTCTGCTTGCCCCTCGAGCGTGTCGGTGCCGATGTCGTGTGCAGCGAGGAAGTCGGCGTTGCCGAGCACGACCTGATGGCCCTCGACGACGCCGAGCGCGCCACGTCCGATCGGCGAGTCGAAGTCGCTGACCTCCGGGATGGCGATGTCCTTGTCCTGGGCCGCGGCGACAATGGCCTCGGCGAGCGGGTGCTCGGATGCGCGCTCCACCCCGGCGGCGAGCCGCAGGATCTCGTCAGGGTCGATCCCTTCGGCCGGGACCGTCCGCGTCACCGATGGCCGCCCTTCCGTGAGGGTGCCGGTCTTGTCGACCAGGAGGGTGTCGACCTTCTCCATCCGCTCCAGGCCTCGGCGTTCTTGATGAGGACGCCGAGCCCGGCCCCGCGTCCCACGCCGACCATGATCGACATCGGCGTGGCGAGGCCGAGGGCGCAGGGGCAGGCGATGATGAGGACGGCGACCGCCACGATCAGGGCATGGGCGAGCTTCGGATCGGGTCCGACGATGGCCCACACGATGAACGCGAGGACGGCCGTGGCGATGACGGCCGGGACGAAGACCGCTGCGACCCGGTCGGCCAGACCCTGGATCGGCGCGCGGGAGCGTTGCGCCTCGGCGACCATCGTCACGATCCGCGACAGCATCGTGTCGCGGCCGACCTTCTCGGCGCGCATGACCAGACCCCCGGTCTGGTTGATCGAGCCGCCGATGACGAGGGCGCCGGCCTCCTTGGTGACCGGCATCGACTCCCCGGTGACGAGTGACTCGTCCACTGATGACCGGCCGTCCTC
>JAKDLQ010000179.1 GCA_030452775.1 Micrococcales bacterium
GCCGCAGACCTCGCCGGCGCCGTGCGGGAGGCCGCCGGCCGGGGGGTGGACGTGGCCTACGACGGCGTCGGCAAGGCGACCTTCGACGCGTCCCTGGCGGCGTTGCGCCCCCGCGGGATGATGGTGCTCTTCGGTGGTGCGAGTGGACAGGTGCCGCCGTTCGACCTCCAACGGCTCAACGCGGGCGGCTCGCTCTTCGCGACCCGGCCCAAGCTCGGTGACTACATCGCGGACCGCTCGGAGTTCGAGTGGCGCGCGGGCGAGGTGCTCGGCGCCATCGCCGACGGGTCGTTGCAGATCAGCATCGGTGGACGCTACGCGTTCGAGGATGCGGCGGCGGCATACGAGGCCCTCGAAGGCCGCAGGACGACCGGGAAGGTGATCCTGGAGCCGAGCTGATGAGCCGAGTCCTCTTCACGCACCCCCGGATCTGGACCGGGCTCGCGACCGGCGTCACCGATGCCTTGCTCGTCGAGGACGAGCGGGTCCTCGCCACCGGTGACGAGGCACGCGCGGCGACGGGGACGCGCCGGAGGGTGGACCTGCCGGGCGCCCTGGTCATGCCGGGCCTGCACGACGCACACATCCACACGGCGTGGACCGCACGTGACCTCGCCTCGGTCGACCTCAGCGCGGCCTCGACCCTGGATGAGGCGCTGGGTCTGCTCCGGGAGCACGCCGCGTCGCTGCCCCCCGGGCGCTCGATCGGCAGCGGACGCTGGAACAGCAATCGCTGGACACCGGCGGTCCAACCCGACCGGCACTCTCTCGATACGGCGTGTCCCGATCGCATCGTGGCCCTCGACAGCGCCGACGGCCACACGGTCTGGGCGAACTCGCTGGCCCTGCACGCTGCTGGCATCACCCGGGACACGCCGGATCCGGTCGGGGGACAGGTCGTCCGCGATGCCTCCGGCGAGCCCACCGGGATCCTGCGCGAGACCGCCCAGCACCTGCTCGACGCCCTCCCCGAGGACGAGCAGCCGCTGCGGCCCCTGCTCGAGCGATGTGAGGAGCTGCTGCTCTCGGTCGGGCTGACGAGTATCACCGATATCGACGGCGAGGACGCCCATGCGGCCTATGCGGCGATGCACGCGGACGGCGCGCTGCGGCTGCGGGTCACCACGTGCATCCGCGATGGCGACCTCGAGCCCGCCATCGCCGAGGGGCGCCGTGCCGGGTCCGGCGACGGGCGGTTGCGGGTCGGGCCGGTCAAGTTCTTCAGCGACGGCGCCCTCGGCTCGCACACCGCCTACCTGACCGGGCCCTACCTCAGCGACCCCACCGGTCCCGAGGGCTGCGGCATCGCGGCGATGCCGTATCCCCTGTTCCTGCATCGGGTCCGGATGGCGGTCGAGGCCGGCCTCGACATCGCCACGCACGCCATCGGCGACGCGGCCAACCGGCTCGTCCTCGATGCCTACGGCGTCATCCGCGAGGAGGGCCACACCGGCATCCTGCGGATCGAGCACGCCCAGCACGTGCTGCCGGTCGACATCCCGCGCTTCCGGGCGCTGGGTGTCATCGCCTCGATGCAGCCCGCGCACTGCACCGCCGACATCGACCTCGTCGAGAAGATGATCGGACCGCGCCGGGTGGCCACGCATGCGTGGCGCACCATGCTCGGCGCGGGGGTCCGCCTCGCCCTCGGGTCTGATGCGCCGGTCGAGGAGCCCAACCCGTTTCACGCCCTGCACGCGGCGGTGACCCGTCAGCGCGCGGACGACACCCCGCTCGGTGGCTGGCATCCCGAGGAGCGGATCACCCTCGATGAGGCCGTCCACGCCCACACGGTCGGGGCTCACGAGGCGGCCGGACGCACCGATGTCGGCCGCCTGACGCCGGGTCAGCTCGCCGACTTCGTCAGTCTCGATCGTGACCCCTGGTCGCTCGAGCTCTCCGACCCGCGTGCCATCCGCGACACGCGAGTGCTGGCGACCTGGGTGGGGGGAGAGCTCGCCCACGAGGCGTGAGCAAGCTCGGCGGCATACCGGCTGGTCGGCAGTGCTCAGCGGCTACGAACGACCGTTGGTCGCGCCGGGCGACCCCACGGGCCATCTACTCTGCTGGCCGGTAGCCACGGGCGAGAGCAATGGTCGTCCGTAGCTTCGCTTGCTGCCGATCGACGGCACGGCGCAGCACCGCCTCGACCCAGGGCTGCTGGAACATCGCCTGCACCCAGGACACCCGAACGACGAGCCAGTCATCGAGCACGAGCTCGTCATAGCGCCAGCAGTCGCGGTCGATGGCCTCTCGTGTCGTGTGGAACTCATGGCTGTCGGCTTCGACGATGATCCGCAGGTCCCTGTCGACGAGATCCGGTCTGATCAGCCGACCTGCCAGGCGCAGCCTCACCTGCGGCACGAGCCGGAGCCCGGGCACGCCGATCGAGATCGCGCGGACGATCGACTCGAACGGGCCCGCCGACCTGGCATCGGCCTGCCAGGCCACCTCCATGGCCGCGTCCCGACCACGACCCGGCAGGCGCACGGCAGCCACGACGAGGTCCGAGGGGGCCAGGGTCGAGACACGCAGGGCCGAGTCGGCGACGGCCAGCGCCTCGTCGAAGGGCAGGGTCGTGGCGCAGTCCATGACGGTCCGGATCGGTGTCGTGCGCCAGCCGGCGATGTCCTCGTCCGCGAGGCGGCGCCAGCGCACGTCGGTCGTTGCCTGATCGCGGGACCTGACCTTGCGGCCGCGCGGCACGATGACCTCCGGACGCTCGGGCTGGGTCTTGAGTGCCCATCCGTACGACGCGGCCGCACTGCGCAGACCCACGACTGCGGACAGGCGATGGGCGGCCACGCGGGCCTCGTGCGCGGTCGGCAACGCGTACCGGCCGCGGCCCGTGCGGTGGACCCTGCCGGTCTCGACCGCGAGGGCGATCTCCGCCGGTGCGACCGAGGTCGACAGCTGAGCCCAGGTCGCGACCCCACCGAGGCGCTCCATCACCGTGACAATATCGACAATGTCCACGCCTACAGCGTGCTGGATCCTCGAGCAGTGAGACGCTGCGTGTCCACAGGGTCCAGCGACGACCATTGGTCGCTGCCGAGGGCCCTGTCGGCACCTCGGCGTGCTCGGCGACCGGCCCCGGACGCCTCGGCGTGAGGAAACGGTCGTCCGTAGCAGCGGCGTCGAGTCAGTCGGCGCCAGGGACGACGGACAGCAGCAGCGTGGCGAACAAGGTGAGGCCGGCCACCACCATGAGGAAGATGCCGATGACCGCCGAGCCACCGGTGCTCACCCCCGACCGGCGCCGCCCACGTGCCACGAGCACCACCGTCAGCCCGATGATCAGCCACGCCGATCCGATGAGCAATCCGGCCAGGACCCCAGCATTCCAGCGCATCTCAGCGACAGGTCACCACCACATGGTGGCGACCAGGGCGTTGGCCACCGCGCCACCACCGGCCACGTCGAGCTGGGTCCCGTGTTCCTCGCGCTTGCGGGCCTTGCTCGCACCGATCTCGGCCATGACCACGACGACGATCGCGATGACGAGCTTGACGCCGAGCTTGGCGTTGTTGAGCGACTGGCCAGGAGCCTTGGTGGCTTCGGCCAGGCCCACGAGGATCAGGCCGGTCACCAGTTGTGCCCGGGCGCCCCAGACGATCGCTGCCGGGAACGAGGAACCGCTGCGGGCGACGACCCAGCCGCCGACGACGAGCGCCATCCCGAGCAGGTGCAGGGCCACGAACAGGTTGGTGACGAAGTCCATGAGGCCGATCCTATGTGGCCGGCCCGGCGAGCCTGGACAGGGCATCGAGGTCGCGCCACGATCTGGTGAGCGGTAGTGCCCTGACCTGCTCGAGAGGTACCCAGCGCGCAGCGCCGGTCGTCCCGTCGACGTCGTGGATGACGATGTCCTGCGGTGCGGGGCACGTCGCACGGTAGACGATCCGCACGGCATGGAAGTCCTCGACGATCCCCGATGGTGCGCGACCGACCCAGTGACTCGACGAGATCGCGACGAGGCCCCCGAGCGCGACCCGTTGCCCGGTCTCCTCCCACACCTCCCGGTGCACCCCGTCGACCGGGCTCTCGCCCACGTCGAGACCTCCGCCGGGAGGGCCCCACTCGCCGGCCACGTGCGTCCGGCTGTTGAACTGTGTCATCAGCGCCCCGCGATCGCTCGTAACGAGCGCGTAGGCCGCCACCCGCTGGTAGCCCTCCCCCGCCTCGTCGGATCCGATGCCCGGGTCCCGCGGAACGACCTCGTCGGTGCCGTCGGTGTCATCGGTGCCGTCAATGTCCCGTATGCCGCTGTGCCGGGTGACGTGGTACGCCAGCTCGAGTGCGCCGCCTGTGAGCAGCGTCGCGGACACGATGGATTCGGCTTCCCATCCGGCGCGGGACAGGAGAGCGTCTGGGTGCTGACCGTGCTCGAGCCGGCCCAGCTCCACACGCCGGCCGCTCGAGGGGATCGCCACGACCCGGATGCCGCACGGGACGTTCGTGCGCATCACTACGGCCCCATCGTCATCGGGCCAACCCGGTCACCGGCGAACCAGCGCCGTGGCACGCTCGTACTCGTTCACCGCGAGCGCCGCGACGGCCGACCAGTCCTGCGCCGGCGGATGCTCGACGTTCCAGGTGCGCATGCGGGCGACCTCGTCCGGGTCGCCGGCCAGTCTCGCGATCGCACCCGACATGTCCGAGTCGCTCGACACGACGAGCCCGCCGACTCCGTGCTCGACGAACTCGCCGATGCCGGAGCCGGAGCGGCCGATGACCGGCAGGCCGACCGTACGGGCCTCGAGCGCCGCGATCCCGAACGACTCGAGGCGGGCCGGGGAGAGATAGACGTCGGCGGCGGCATACCGTCTCCGTAGCTCGTCCCGCGTGACCCGCCCGGGGAGCGACACCGGCTCGAGGCCGCGATCGGCGACGAGGGCATCGATCCGGCGACGGGCCGGCCCCTCACCGAGGATCGTCAGGGAGAGCGAGCCCGGCCCGGCGACCTGCTCCGCTCGCGCGACGATCTCGATGAGCGCCGCGGGCCGCTTGCGAGCGGCAAGCCGCATGGCGGTGACGAGCCGCAGGGGCCTGTGGACGACCGGGCCACTCGAAT
>JAKDLQ010000180.1 GCA_030452775.1 Micrococcales bacterium
TGGTTTAGAAGATCCGTCCCTTCTTGGCCGGGCACAGCGCCGCGGGGCGGGCCCGGGGCCGGGGGCGGGCCGCCGAGGCGATGAGCCTCACCCAGTTCCTCGACAGGACCTTCGCCTACCTGCGCCACGGGTTCTAGCCACTCCCAGGACGCCCACTTCTCCACCCACGATCTCGTCCCCACAGCGGCCTGGCCACTGCGTCATGTCGCCATACCCGAAAGAAGCCCAACACCCCTATGTCCAGACTCCTGCACCGGCTCGGAGCACTCGCTCACCGCCGACCATGGCCGTTCATCATCGTGTGGCTTCTCATCCTCGGCAGCGTCATCGGACTCGCGGCGACGAGCAACGGCCGGATCTCCTCGAGCCTGACCATCGACGGCACCCCCAGTCAACGGGTTCTCGACCAGCTCCGGGTCCAGCTACCCGCAGCAAGCGGTGGCCAGGGCACGGTCGTGTTCACGGCACCACCCGGTGAACGACTCGACGAAGGGGAACGGGCCGCCGCGATCGGCGCTGCGACCGCCGACATCACCGCTCTCCCGGTCGTCATCGACCGGAGCGCGCACGCGGCGGAGAACGGGGCGCCGGCGACCGGAGCCCAACCCGGCCGCGAACCCGGCAGCGGGACCAGCGACGGGCCCGGCCGCGGGACTAGCGACGGGCCCGGCAGCGGGACCAGCGACGGGCCCAGCCGCGGGGCCCGCGCCGAGACCGGGCAGGCGCACGGCACCCCGCGGCCGCTTGTCGTGGACGGCCACCCCGTCCCAGGCGTGCTCGTCTCACCGACGGGCGACGTGGCCATGCTCCAGCTCCAGTTCACCACCCAGGTCGATCAGTTCCCGGAGGGCACCACTGACCGGATCATCGAGATCGCCACACGCGACACGGCCTCGACCGGTGTGACCGCCCTACCCAGCGAATCACTCGAGTCGATGCACCCGCCCATCGGCGGCCACGAGGCGATCGGGCTCGGCGTCGCCCTCGTCGTGCTGCTCATCACGTTGGGTTCATTGTGGGCAGCCGGCCTGCCGATCATCACCGCCCTGTCCGGCGTGGCCATCGGGGTCGGCGGCGCCTTCGCGCTGTCCACCAGTATCACTCTGACGACCGCGACCCCGGCGCTGGCGCTCATGATCGGGCTGGCCGTGGGCATCGACTACGCCTTGTTCATCGTCAATCGACAACGCCGCCTCATTCTCATCGACGGGCTCACCGCACCAGCCGCGACCGCCCGGGCGCTCGCCACGGCTGGCACGGCGGTGGTGTTCGCCGGGTCGACCGTCATCATCGCGCTGACCGGCCTGACCATCATCGGGATCGGCTTCCTGAGCACGATGGCGCTCGTCGCCGCGGCGACCGTGGTATTCGCCGTCCTCATCGCCCTGACGCTCCTGCCGGCGCTGCTCGGGGTCGTGGGTGAACGGACCTGTTCATCCCGGGCGCGCGCCGCCGGCTCCGCACTGGCCGCCGACGAGGAGCGCCATCTCGCCAGCCGGTGGGTTGGCCTGCTGGTCCGGCGACCCTGGTTCGCGATCGTCGGGGTCGTCGCCGTCCTCGGGATCGCGGCCCTTCCCGCCGCCTCCATGTCGCTCGGCATGCCCACGGGAGCGACGGACCAGCAGGGCAGCACGGCGCGGCTCAGCTACGACGCCATCAGCCGGGGCTTCGGCCCGGGCTTCAACGGGCCGTTGGTCGTCGTGGCCCAACGCACCGACGACACCTCCCTCGACCCCACGACGATCAACACCATCGGCACGGAGCTGGGCGCGACGGCTGATGTCCGGATGGCGACCCTCCTTGGCACGAACCCGCAGCGCAGCCTCGCCGTGTTCACCGTCATTCCCGCCGAGGGGCCCGAGGCCGATAGCACGAGCGAGCTGGTGCGCTCGCTTCGTGGCAGCGGCACCACGTTGTCGAGCCAGGGGCTCACGATCGGGGTCACCGGCCTGACAGCCGTCAACATCGACATCTCGGAACGGCTCGGCGACGTGCTGCCCGAGTACATCGCGATCATCGTCGGCCTGTCCCTCCTCCTACTCCTCGTGGTATTCCGGTCGGTGGTCATCCCCATCAAGGCAACCCTCGGCTTCCTGCTCAGCATCGCCGCCACGTTCGGCCTCACCACCGCCGTCTTCCAGTGGGGCTGGCTGATGGCGCTGGCCGGGATCGACACGAGCGGGCCGCTGCTCAGCTTCCTGCCGATCATGGTGACCGGGATCCTCTATGGCCTTGCCATGGACTACCAGGTCTTCCTGGTCAGTGCCATGCGCGAGGCGCACGAACACGGCCTCGGTGCGCGGGAGGCGATCATTCACGGGTTCGACCACTCGAGCCGCGTCGTCGTGGCGGCAGCCGTCATCATGGTGTCGGTCTTCTCCGGCTTCATCTTCAGCACCGATCCGATGATCAAGCAGTTCGGCTTCGCCCTCGCGATCGGGATCGTCATCGACGCCTTCCTGGTCAGGATGACGCTCGTCCCAGCCGTCATGAGCCTGCTCGGGGACCGAGCCTGGTGGTTGCCGCGGTGGCTGGACCGGCTGCTGCCGACCATCTCCGTCGAGGGCGCCGCGGCCCCCACCGAGCCGGAGCAGGTCTCGTCGCGCGCCTGATCCCACGCTCCGGCCTGTCGGTGTCGGGTGGCGGCAGGTTGGCCCACGGCTACACCAGGGCAGGCCTCGCTCCTACACCAGGGCAGGTCAACAAGGTGGTTCTGCGAGGATCGCCTCGGGGGAGCCGTCCGTGCTCAGGCGCGATCGAGCAGCGAGGGTCGGCGGCGCTGGACCCAACCGTGCGCCGCCTCCCACGTCGTCGCGAGGCGCAGCACGGCGGTGTCGTCGTGGTTGCGGCCGATGACCTGCAGGCCGGTGGGCAGCCCGGAGGGGCCGAAACCGGCCGGCATGGCGAGCGTCGGTGCGCCGAGCAGGGTGCCGATCGTCGCCACCTCCATCCACCGGTGGTAGGAGGACATCGCTCGCCCCTCGATGGCGTCGAGCCAGAGCACGTCGACATCGAAGGGCATCGCCTGGGCTGTCGGAAGGAGCACGTAGTCGGCCGACTCGAACAGGTCGAGGAAGCCTCGGTAGAGGTCGGAGCGCTGGGCCGAGGCAGCGAACAGGTCCGTCGCGGTGATCGGGCCCTCGCCGTCGAGCCCGTGCAACAGCCCCTCGATCTCGTAGATCGCCTCGGGCTTGAGCATCTCCCGGGTGTGGGGGTCGTCGTAGAGGGTCCGGTTCGCGCCGCCGATCAGCGTATGCCGGTAGGTTCGCCACAGTCGCCACAGGTCGGCGGCGCCACGGAAGCCTCCGGACGAGGGCAGGTCGTCGTGGACCACGACCTCGAATCCCATCTCCCGCAGACGTTCCACCGCCGCGTCGCAGACCGCGAGCACCTCGGGCTCCATCGGCAGATAACCGCCGAGGTCGCGGAACCAGACGACCCGTCCGCCACGGACCGGCTCGCTCGCCGCGGCGATGTCCACCCCCGGCCCCGGCAGGGACAGCGGCGCCCGTGGGTCCTCCCCGGCCATGGTGGCAAGGAGCAGCGCCAGATCAAGCGGGGTCCGCGCGATCGGCCCGTTGACGCCGCCCTGGTTGACGAACAGGTCAGGTCCGGCCGATGGGACCCGCCCGAACGACGGGCGCAGGCCGTAGACGTTGGTCCACCCCGGGGGGTTGCGCAGCGAGCCCATGAAGTCGCTGCCGTCGGCCACGGGCAGCATGCGCAACGCGACGGCGACCGCGCCGCCGCCACTGCTGCCGCCGGCCACCTTCGTGAGGTCGTACGGGTTGCGGGTGAGGCCATAGACACGGTTGTACGTGTTCGAGCCCAGCCCGAGCTCGGGCGTGTTGGTCTTGCCGATGAAGATCGCCCCGGCGGCCCGGATCCGCTCGACGAAGAGCGCATCCGCCGCCGCGGGAGGGACGTCCGCGGCCGGCCGGTGCAAGCCCAGTGTCGTAGGCAGCCCGGCGACGTCTGACAGGTCCTTGACCGCGTGCGGGAACCCGTGCATCCAGCCCTGGCGTTCGCCACGCTCGAGCAACTCGTCCTTCGCGGCGGCCTCAGCGAGCAGGTCGTCGTGGGGGCGCAACGCGACGATCGCGTTGACGTGCGGGTTGAGCCGGTCGATGTGCTCGAGGTATGCCGCCATCACCTCGACGCACGTGACGACCCCTCCGCCGATGGCTGCGGAGAGCTCGGCGGCGCTCCACTCGACGATGTGTCGCAGGTCGCCTGGACGCGCCACCCGGGGCCGGGCGACACCCGTCATCTCACGCCCCTGTCACCACTGGTAGTCGAGGAACTTCCCGTCGAAGGTGACCACCACCCGGTCCCCCGCTGGGTCCTGGCGGCGGGAGACCTCGATCTTGAAGTTGATCGCGCTCATGATCCCGTCGCCGAACTCCTCGTGGATCAGCTCCTTGATCGCCGGCCCGTAGACCGCGAGTGCCTCGTGGAAGCGGTAGATCGTCGGGTCGTTCGCGCTGTCTCCGAGGCCCGTCCGGTACGGCTGACCCTGCAACGCGCCCACCGTGTCGTCGTCGAGCCCGAGCAGGCCTTGGAGCTTGGCAGCATCGACCTCGGCGATCGGATGCTGGCCGAGCAGGGCCGCCACCGTCCACTCCTTCGGCTTGTCGATGGCCTCGGCGATCGCCGCCCACGTCAGGCCGGACCGCTCCTTGGCCTCTCGCACCGACTCGGCCGCGCGCTCCTTCGCCTCGTTCGCACCCATCTCATCCGTCCTCTCCGTCGCGTCGTGTCGGCCTGCGCCGACCCCTGGCCCGACCCTAGCGAGGCGAGCAGCAAGACCACGACCGACGGCGATGGGTATGCCGCCCACCGCCGTCCCGAGTGCCGGTTGGCGCGCATGGTGCGTTCGTTCCCGCCGGCTCGTCCTGGCCGTGCCGGGGCGGGGCAGTCGCGAGTCAGGTCGCGAGTCAGGTCGCGAGTCAGGTCGCGAGTCAGGTCGCGAGTCAGGTCGCGA
>JAKDLQ010000181.1 GCA_030452775.1 Micrococcales bacterium
GGGGGCGCGGGCCCGGGCCTCCGCGTCGAGGGCTCGCGCCGCGACCGCTTCGGCAGCGCGTTGCGCCTGCTCGGCCTGTGCCTGCGCGCGCTGGGCCGAGGCCAGCCGGGCCTGCGCGCTGGGGAGGGCAGCCTTGGTCCGCTCAAGCTTGATGTAGGCGGTCGCCAGCTTGGCGTTGGTCCCCTCGAGCTGCTGGCCGAGATCGGCGATCCGCCGGTCGGCGTTGCGCTTCTGATCCTGGACGTCGTCGGCATGCGCGACGAGCGCGGTGCCGAGGGAGACGGTGCAGACCACCGAGACCCCGATGGCCATGAGACGGCTCATCGTGGACATTCTGGACCTACGCATCACGGGCACCATTGGTCGATATTGGTACCACAGTTCACGCCTGTTGCACAGAGTCGAGTCACCTGTGATTCTCCTGTCAGACTCTCAGATAGCGTCGCAACGTCACCCAGGAGGTCACCAGGGCGAGTGCCGCCACCCCGAGGATGATGAACGGGATGACGAGATAGACATCGCCGAGTCCGATGAAGGCCGTGTCGGTCAGCGTCGTGCTGAGGAAGCCGACGACGCCGTACTTGACGGTGCCCCAGAGCATGAGCATGGCCAGGCTGGCGCCGATGACGCTGGCGATGACCGTCTCCATGACGAACGGGAAGCGGATCGTGAAGTTCGAGGCACCGACGAGGCGCATGATGCCGGTCTCGCGCCGACGGCTGAACGCAGTCTGGCGGATCGTCGTGGAGATGAGCATGATGGCCGCCAGGACCATGAGCGACGACAAGGCGATGGCCGCCCAGGACACGGTGTTCAGGAACGTGAAGAGGTTCTCGAGCAGCTTCTTCTGGTCCTGGACGTCGGCCACGCCCGGCATCCCTTTGATGGTGCTGGCGACGACATCGAACTTGCCGGGGTCGCGCAGGTTGACGCGGTAGGAGTCGGCGAAGTAGGGCTCTCCGGCGCGGGCGAGCGGCGAGTTCTTGTATCTGTCCCTGAACCGCGAGAACGCCTCGTCCTTGGACTCGTAGAAGATCTCGTTGACCGTCGGCTTGAGGCTCTCGAGCTCGGACTTGACCACCACACGCTCGGCGTCCGTTGTCGGCGACCCGGCACAGTTGGTGTAGGTGGTCTTTTCGGCACAGAGCAGCACGGTGACCTGGACCCGGTCGTACCAGTAGTCCTTCATCGTGTCGACCTGCCGCTGGCCCATGAGCCCGAGACCGAGCAGATACATCGAGATCATCGTGACGATGACAACTGAGACGGCCATCGACAGGTTGCGGCGCAGGCCGTTGCCGATCTCGCTCACGAGAAATTGCAGACGCATGGCACCTCCACCTCTCGATCAGTCGGCCAGGACCTTGCGACGGCCACGACGGAACAGGGAACGACGCCCCGCTGCAGGCGTGTCCGCGTCGCGGCCGATAGGTGGAAGAGGCCCGCGGTCCTCGGGATCATCAAGGTCATCATCATCGTCAGAGTCGTCACCGTGAGAGTCGTCACCGCCAGAGTCGTCACCGCGAGAATGGTCGTCGTGGGCGGTGGCGACGCCGTCGTCGTACCCGTCAGCGACGTCCGGCTCGGCCGCCACGACCGCTGGGCCGCGCGGGCCGGCCACCGCAACCCGGACCATGCTGTCGCCACCACTGCCGATGCTGCCGATACCGGCGCTGGCCGGGGTGTACTCGCCCGCCTCCTGGTCGCGCACCAGGTCCCCGTCGACGAGCTCGATGACCCGCTTGCGCATCGCATCGACGGTCGCCGTGTCGTGGGTGGCTATGACGACCGTCGTCCCGGTCCGGTTGATCCGGTCGAGCAGCTGGACGATCTCGAGGCTCGTCATCGGGTCGAGGTTGCCGGTCGGCTCGTCTGCAAGCAGGATCGGTGGCCGGTTGATGATGGCCCGGGCGATCGCCACCCGCTGCTGCTCGCCGCCGGAGAGCTGGTGCGGCAGCCGCTTCTCCTTGCCGGCGAGCCCCACCAGCTCGAGCGTCTCCGGGACGGTCTGGCGGCTCCGCGATCGACTGTTGCCGAGCACCTGCAGGGCATAGGCGACGTTCTGGAAGACCGTCTTGTTCGGCAGCAGCCGGAAGTCCTGGAAGACGCATCCGATCTCGCGCCGCAGGGCCGGCACCTTGCGATCCGGCAACCACTCGAGCTCACGACCGGCGACAAGGATCCGCCCGTCCGTCGCGTCCTGCTCCTTGAGGACCAGTTGCAACAGGGTCGACTTCCCGGAGCCTGACTTGCCCACGACGAACGCGAACTCCCCTCGCGGGATCTCGAGGGAGACCTCGCCGAGGGCCGGTCGCTTCGTCCTCGGATACGTCTTCGTGACGTTCTCGAAGAGGATCATGCGCACCTGCCTCGACTTCTGTGGGATGGGGTGCCCGGCCGTCTTCGAGGGTACGACGCTGATCCGGGAAAGGCGCGTTTGCGCGTCTCCGGGCGTGGCGTGGGATGCGCTGCGTGCCCAGCGCCAGATCCGCACCGCTAGGCGACGGCCTTCTTCTGCGCGATCTGCCAGCGGATGCCGGACTCGATGAACCCGTCGATCTCACCGTCGAAGACCGCGCTCGGGTTGCCGGTCTCGTAGTCGGTGCGTAGGTCCTTGACCATCTGGTAGGGGTGCAGCACGTACGAGCGCATCTGCTCGCCCCAGCTCGCCTTGACGTCCCCGGCCATCTCCTTCTTGACGGCGGCCTCCTCGGCCTTGCGTTGCAGCAGCAGCCGGGACTGCATGACGCGCAGGGCCGCGGCGCGGTTCTGGATCTGGCTCTTCTCGTTCTGCATCGACACGACGATCCCGGTCGGCAGGTGCGTCATCCGGACGGCGGAATCGGTGGTGTTGACGCTCTGGCCGCCCGGCCCGGACGAGCGGAAGACGTCGACCTTGAGGTCGTTCTCGGGGATCTCGATCGAGTCGTCGCTCTCGATGAGCGGGATCACCTCGACGGCGGCAAAGCTGGTCTGCCGGCGTCCCTGGTTGTCGAAGGGGCTGATCCGCACGAGGCGGTGCGTGCCACCCTCGACGGACAGGTGCCCGAAGGCGAAGGGCGCGTTGACCTCGAAAGTCGCGGACTTCAGGCCCGCCTCCTCCGCGTAGCTGGTGTCCATGACCGTGGTCGGGTAGTCGTGCCGCTCGGCCCAGCGCAGGTACATCCGCATGAGCATCTCCGCGAAGTCGGCGGCGTCGACGCCACCGGCCCCGGCCCGGATCGTCACGACCGCTGCTCGTTCGTCGTACTCGCCGCCGAGGAGCGTGCGCACCTCGAGCGCGGCGACAGCCTTCTTCAGGACGGCGAGATCGCGCTCCGCCTCCTCGAGGGTGGCTGCGTCGTCCTCTTCCTGGCCCATCTCGACGAGCGTCTCGAGGTCCTCGAGGCGGGCATCCATGCCAAGGACCCGGTCCCGCTCCGAGTTGGCGCGTGACAGGGCCGAGGTGATGCCCTGGGCCTGGGCCGGGTCGTCCCACAGGTCCGGCGCGGAGGCCCGCCCCTCGAGATCCGCGATTCGCCTGCCCAGGCCCTCGAGGTCGGTGACATTGCGCACGGAGTCCATCGTCGTGCGCAGATCCTTCAGTTCCTGGGTGAAGTCGAGAGCCACAACCCCACAGCCTACGGCAGCGGGCGCCCCGGCGATGCGGCAGAGGAGCCGGCCTGATGGGTCAGCGCAGCGGAGCGCGGGCACGTGACTGCACGGTGATGGTGACGCCGCCACCGAGGCGATCGAGGAGCCAGCCGCTCATCGGCAAGGTGGCGTGCCCCGAGACCCCCACCACCGCGGAGCGCCCGTCCGGGCTGCCCGTTCCCTCGGCGATCGCCCAGTCGGCAATCCCGTTCGGTCGCGGTATGGCGGACAGGTGCTCGGACGCGTTGCGGCGCACCGAGTCGTCGGTGAGCACGAGCTGACCGGTCATACCGGTCCGGTAGGCGGTATCGAGATCGAGCGCGTCGGCTGCGTTCAGCGCCGCGGAGTCCGCGGCATCGAGCAGACGCATCCGGGCAAGCTGAGCCGCCGTGACGTCGATGCCACCGAGGACGAGGAGCAGGGTGATCATGAAGAGCCCGAGGATGAGGATGGAGATCTGCCCCTCGTCTCGACGGCGGGTGGCGCTGACGATGAGCCGTCGTGGGCACCGGCTACTCATCGCGCCACGAACCTGTCCACGACCTGGAGGTGGGTCGAGGTCAGTGTGATCGACGTCGGCAGATGCGCGGCGACGATGTCGGGGATCAGGGGCAGCGGTACGGACACTGAGGCGGTCGTCGTGATCCGGCCGTCCGGTCGCAGGCAGGGCGAACCGTCACAGGCCGCCGTCACCGTCGCGGCACCGTCGAAGGCGAAATCCTCGAAGGCGAGGCGTGCCGCTGCCTGCGCCCTCTGGTGCGCCCCCGCGTCGGTCGAGGCGCTGACGAAGACCCGGGCCGCTTCCCTCCCGGCGAGCGAGGCCGAGAAGGCGCCCGCTTGCAGACGCGCCATCGTCAGGACGAGATAGGTCAGCGGGATGAGCAGGATGACCCCGAGGGCGATGAACTCGATGATCGCCCTGCCGTCCTCACGCCGCTCGGGCGCGATCACGGCTCTGCCTGCGCGACCTGGCGCTCGTTGAAGGCCCGGCCGGAGACCGTCATGCTCCCGGAGGGGCCGAGAAGCCCCATGACGGGCAGCGGCGCGCTCACGGTGACTTCGACGACGGAGACACCACCGACCGTCGTCTCCCTCGCGCTGACCTCGTGTGCGTAGGTCTCGCTCAACCCCGACCTGATCAGCGACGCGGTCCGGTCCACGCCGAGCGCCTGGTTCGAGTCCGCCCGGGCGGCATACCGGGCGCCCTCGGATGCCGCCGAGATGAGGGCGTTGCGGATGTAGAGGGCGAGACCGACCTGAAAGACGGCCATGGCGACGAACACGAGCAGTGCGGCAACCATGACGAACTCAGCCACGGCCGAACCCCGATC
>JAKDLQ010000182.1 GCA_030452775.1 Micrococcales bacterium
GGATCCGCGGGCACCATCGCCCTCGGTGGTGTCTCCCTCGCGGCGTGCGGCGGAGGTGGCGAGGGGCCGAAACCGACGCCGGTGAGCGGCATACCAGCTGCTGAGATCCCGTTGCACGGCGGGAAGGTCTTCGCCGATGCGCACGTCGTCGTGACCCACCCTGCGCAGGGGACGTTCAAGGCATTCGACGCGATCTGCCCTCACCAGGGCTGTTTGGTGAGCCAGATCGTCAAGGACACCATCAGGTGTCCGTGCCATGGAAGCACGTTCGATGCCGACACGGGGGAGCGCCTGAGTGGCCCGGCCCCCAAGGGGCTCACCCCACTCACGCTCAGCGAATCGGGCAGCACGCTCGACGTGAGTTGACCGGGCCCGGCCGCCCGGTGCGATCTGCCTACAGTGGGGGTGTGCCAGACCCGTCGACCTACCGCCCTCGACCCGGGGAGATCCCCACGGACCCCGGCGTCTATCGGTTCCGCGACCAACACGGGCGCGTCATCTACGTCGGCAAGGCCAAGTCGCTGCGTCCCCGGCTGTCGTCCTACTTCCAGGACATCACGGCCCTGCACCCGCGCACGGCCACGATGGTGACGAGCGCCGCCTCGGTCGAATGGACGGTGGTGCGCACGGAGGTCGAGGCGCTGCAGCTCGAGTACTCGTGGATCAAGGAGTACGAGCCGCGCTTCAACGTCAAGTACCGCGACGACAAGTCCTACCCCTACCTCGCCGTGACGATGGGCGAGGAGATCCCGCGCGCCCAGGTGATGCGCGGAGCCAAACGCAAGGGCACCCGCTACTTCGGGCCTTACGGCCACGCCTGGGCGATCCGCGAGACCCTCGATCTGCTCCTGCGGGTCTTCCCTATCCGTACGTGCTCCTCCGGGGTCTACCGCAGGGCCACAGCCAGCGGCCGCCCGTGCCTGCTCGGCTACATCGACAAATGCTCGGCGCCCTGCGTCGGGCGGGTGACGCCCGAGGAGCATCGCGCGATCGCGGAGGACTTCTGCGAGTTCATGGCCGGCAACACGAGCCGCTTCGTGCGCCGCCTCGCGCAACAGATGCGCGACGCCGCGGCCGATCTCGACTTCGAGCAGGCAGCCCGGCTCCGCGATGACATCGCGGCCCTGACCAAGGCCCTCGAGAAGCAGGCGGTCGTCCTCGGGGACGGCACCGACGCCGATGTGTTCGCCCTGGCCGAGGACGACCTCGAGGCGGCTGTGCAGGTCTTCCACGTCCGCGGCGGCCGGATCCGAGGTCAGCGGGGCTGGGTCGTCGAGAAGGAGAGCGAGGACCCCCCCTCGCTCGTCGAGCACCTGCTCCAGCAGGTCTACGGCGACCAGCTGCCCGAGTCGGTGCCCCGTGAAGTCCTCGTACCGACGCTCCCGCCCGACCCGGCAGCGGTCACCGAGTGGCTGTCATCTGCTCGCGGCTCCACCGTCCACGTGCGGGTCCCGCAGCGCGGCGACAAGCGCACCCTGATGGAGACGGTGCGCCGCAACGCCGAGCAGGCGCTGGCCCGGCACAAGATTGCCCGAGCCGGGGACCTGACCCTGCGCAGCCAGGCCCTGCAAGAGCTCCAGGAGACGCTCGAGCTCGACGAGGCGCCGCTACGCATCGAGTGCTACGACGTGAGCCATGTCCAGGGCACCAACGTGGTCGCGAGCATGGTCGTCTTCGAGGACGGGCTCGCCCGCAAGAGCGAGTACCGCAGGTTCATCGTCCGGGGCGCCGCCCGCGCCCCCGTCGATGACGCCGCGGTCCACGTCGCCGCGGTCGATGGTGCTGCCGTCGAGGTGGCCGCGATCGAGGGTCCCCCGGCCGAGGAGGCCGCGATCGACGGTGCCCCGGCCGAGGAGGCCGCGATCGACGATACGGCCGCCATGCGCGAGGTCCTGACCCGGCGGTTCCGTCGCTACCTCGACGATGCCGAGGGGTCCGGCGAGCTCGATCTCGCGACAGGGGTGGTCACCGGTTCTGTGGGCGGCAACGGCGGAACGGACCCGGGAGCCGGTGTCTCCGGAGCCGGCCTCTCGGGACCTATCGATCCGGAGACCGGACGGCCGCGACGCTTCGCCTACCCGCCGAGCCTCGTCGTCGTCGACGGCGGGCTGCCACAGGTCAATGCCGCGCAGGTCGTGCTTGACGAGCTGGGCATCGAGGAGGTTGCGCTCGTCGGCCTCGCCAAGCGACTCGAGGAGGTGTGGCTCCCACGGACCGATCACCCGCTCATCCTCCCGCGCAGCAGCGAAGGCCTCTACCTGTTGCAGCGGCTGCGTGACGAGGCGCACCGCTTCGCCATCACCTTCCATCGCGAGCGACGTTCGAAGGCGATGACGTCGTCGGCGCTCGACGGGATCGCGGGACTCGGTCCGAGCCGACAGCGGGCGCTGCTGCGGCACTTCGGCTCGGTCAAACGACTGCGCTGCGCCGACATCGACGAGATCCAGGCGGTGCCCGGCATCGGTCCCGCACTTGCCGAAGCGGTCATTACCCACTTGGCTGAGGGCAGACCCCAGGAGCCAGCCGTGAATCTCACGACAGGAGAGATCCTCGAATGAACACCCGATCCAGCGAGATGCCGGCCCCGTCGTTGGCCGACGCGCCGGTCGTCATCGTCACCGGGATGAGTGGGGCCGGGCGCACAACGACGGCCAACGTGCTGGAGGACCTCGACTGGCTCGTCGTCGACAACCTCCCGCCCCAGATGCTCACGCACCTGGCCGAGTTGCGGGACGCCGCGATCGTCCGCAACCCCGAGTTTGCGCTGCGTCATCTGGCGGTCGTCGTCGACGTCAGGTCAGGCGAGTTCTTCGACCATCTCCAGTCGGCGCTGGATGCTATGCAGCAGGAGCAGGAGCGGCTCAGCGTCGTGTTCCTCACCGCGACGGACGAGACACTGGTCCGCCGCTTCGAGAGCGTGCGACGACCGCACCCGATGCAGGGTGACGGGCGCCTCCTCGACGGGATCCAGGCGGAACGTACGCGGCTCGTCGGCCTGCGCGCCGCGGCCGACGTCGTTATCGACACCTCCGGCCTCAACGTCCACCAGCTCTCCGCCAAGATCTCTGGGCTCTTCTCCGGGGACCGGCGTGCCCAGGTCCGCTTCGCCGTCATGTCGTTCGGCTTCAAGTACGGGGTCCCCCTCGATGCCGACATCGTCCTCGACATGCGCTTCCTGGCCAACCCGTTCTGGGTGCCTGAGCTGCGTCCCCTCAACGGGCGAGATGCGTCCGTGGCGGATTTCGTGTGGAAGCAGCCGGGCGCGGAGGAGTTCCTCGACCGTGCCGAGGCAATGCTCGACACGATGGTCGAGGGGTATGTCCGGGAGGGACGCCGCTACGTCACCGTCGCGGTCGGATGTACGGGTGGCAAACACCGATCGGTCGCTACCGCGGAGGCGCTGACCAGCCGACTCGACACCGACATGGTCGACACGTTCGTCGTCCACCGCGACCTCGGCCGGGAGTAGGCCGGTGCGGTTGCGCTACCCGCTGGCCCCGGCCCACCAGCGCACCGTGGTGGCGCTCGGCGGTGGCCACGGGCTGTCGGCCACCCTGAGCGCCCTGCGGCTGCTCACCGACCAGGTGACCGCTGTCGTCACGGTCGCGGACGACGGCGGATCGAGCGGACGCCTGCGTGCCGAGCTCGGCGTCCTCCCACCGGGTGATCTGCGGATGGCCCTCGCCGCCCTCTGCGACGACTCCGAGTGGGGTCACCTCTGGCGCGACGTGCTGCAACATCGATTCAGTGGTGCCGGCGATCTCAGGGGCCACGCGCTGGGCAACCTGATGATCGTGTCGATCTGGGAACTGCTCGGCGACACGGTCGGCGGTCTCGACGTCGTGGGGCGCCTCCTCGGAGCCCGGGGCCGGGTGCTGCCGATGGCTGCGGAGCCGCTGGAGATCATCGCCGAGATCGTCGGTCACGACCCGGCCCGCCCGGACGAGACGGTTCTCGTCAAGGGCCAGCACCGGGTGGCGTCGTCCCCGGGACGCGTGTCCTCGATCGGGATCACCCCGACGTACCCGAAGCCGTGTCCCGAGGCACTCGAAGCGATCTCCGGTGCGGACTGGGTGATGCTCGGTCCAGGCTCGTGGTTCACCTCCGTCATGCCCCACCTGCTGGTCCCCGCTCTCGCGGATGCCCTGGTCGCGACTCCGGCCAGGCGCCTGCTCAACCTCAACCTCGATGTGCACAGGGGGGAGACTCGCGACTTCCGGGCCGAGGACCATGTGGCCTCCCTCGCCGCGAACGCACCCGCTCTACGGCTCGACGTCGTCCTGGCCGATCCCAGCGTCGTCGGTGACAGGGCGTCGCTACGTGCGGCTGCCGCCGAACTCGGAGCCGAGCTCATCATCGCGCAGGTTGCAGCCGGCGAACACCCGGACGTCCACGACCCGCTTCGTCTGGCTGCTGCCTTCCGCGACGTTCTCGGCTGAGCGGCGGGCGCCGCCCGTCGATGGCAGGATGTCCGCATGGCCATGACAGCGAAGGTGAAGGACGAGCTCTCGCGGCTGGAGATCACCAAGCCATGTTGCCGGAAGGCCGAAGTGTCCGCGCTGCTGCGATTCGCCGGCGGACTGCACATCATCGGGGGCCAGATCCGCGTCGAGGCCGAGGTGGACACGGCCAACGCGGCCCGCCGACTGCGGCGTGCCCTGGCCGAGGTGTACGGACATCGCAGCGATGTCCTCGTCATCACTGCTGGCGGGCTGCGCAGCGCCTCCCGCTACGTGGTGCGGGTCATCGAGGACGGGTCGACCCTCGCCCGGCAGACGGGCCTGATCGATGCGCGAGGCCGCCCGGTGCGGGGCCTGCCGCCCAAGGTCGTCAGTGGTGCGACCTGCGACTCGGAGGCAGCGTGGAGGGGGGCCTTCCTCGCCCACGGGTCGCTGACCGA